>NZ_JBFUHN010000014.1:0-105386 GCF_056402375.1 Variovorax sp. P4_B10
CGCCGATGGTGTGCTCTGCGCAGCGAAATAAAGGAGGAGGCCTGCGGCCCTAGGCCGCGCCGGGGGACATTCGCGGAGCAGAGCACACCGTCGGCGGGATCGCGCCCTGAACAACGCACGTCAAACACAACGCAACGACAAACAGAAAGAGCAAGGCGTCACTTCAGAAAAGTATCACCCATTCGCCACGCACGTACCGGTACTGGTAGCTGGGTCCCGAAAAGGTGGTGCTGCGACTGTAGCCAGCACCGAAACGAAATACCTGCGATCCCCTGACAGGACTTTGCACACTCAGGTCCAGCAATCTCGTCGGCTGGCTCAAATCGTGATTGATCGTCTCATTGCCAAGCCCCGCCGTTAAGGCGGCAGTCCATCCCTGGAAACGGTGCCGCCAGCTGACCGCCAGCATCGACTCGTTGTAGTTCTTCGGATTGAAATAGGCCCTGTCCACGTCCTCATGGGTGCTTCGGTACGTTCGATAGCGCGCTTGCAAGGTCAGGCCCAGATCGAGCGACGGTTGATAGATCAGCCGCAGGCGGCCATGGTCCCGCCGATTGCCGTCGGAAAAATACTGCTGCGCCAGCAGCCCCACCAGCGTCACATGGCTTCCGAGCCCTTGATCGACAGCAACCCCTACAAACGAAAAATCGATTCCGCGGTCCAGGGACTTTGGCGTTTCAACCCAGTCGCGCGTCACGAGAAACTCCACCGCCGTACTCTTGGTCGGCGACATGCGGTAGCTGCCGTCGAGTGTCAGCAGCGTATGCCCTCCCTGCTGAAAAAAACCGGCCTCCATGGCCCCGCCATCGCCGGTCCTGGTTTCGATGTCGCGGGCCAGAAATGAGATCTTCTGCCCAGCCCTTTGCCAGCTGTCTTGCTTGTATCGATAGTCACCGAGCCGGAATCCCAGAAAGCGATCGGCATTCTCGAAAGCAGGAAAAAACTCGACCGACACGCGCCGCGATTGAAAATGATCGCTGTCGTTGGTCAGGAAGAATTCCGTGCCGAAGGCCATGCCGGCTGTCTTTTCCTTGTCTTTCTCCTCTTCCCCTCTGCAGGGAGCGATCAGCGCCATGAATCCCGAAAGAGCGACGACAAGACATCTCCATGCGCCGGTCATTTCGTCCCCCAGGCCTTGGGCTTCCTGAACAATTCATCCAAATAGCCGAGAATGCTGGCGGGCTGCAGCAACAGGCTGTACAACAAAACGTAGACAAAGAATCCCTGGACATTTTTTCGCACGACCAGGCCTGTTTTCTTGAACATCCGGCGTTCGATCGAAAACATCAGAAAGCTCAATCCGAATGCAGCCGGTATCAGCGCAAGCGTCATTGGCCCCACGATCCAGTAATAACCGAAGATGGCAAGGATTATTCCCGGCATGAATCCGATGGTGTATGCCAGATCCAGCCATGGAAAAAACAGGTTCCAATAGACAAAAAATGTCGACAGCCGGGGTCTGAGGAGAATTCCCGGATGCTGGACAAAGGCTTCCGTCATGCCACGCGCCCATCGCTGGCGCTGCCTGACCAGTTGCTTGACGGTGGTGGGCACATTGGTAAACAGGCATGCATCTTCGCAATGGCCAATTCGATAGCCGGCGTTCAGCAAGGCCCAGGTCAGTACGATGTCTTCCCCCACGCACTCGGGCCATCCTCCGACTTCGATCAGCGCGGCCCGGTCGTAGACAGAAAATGCACCTTGCGCAACCAAGGTCCCCTGGAACAGCGATTGCACCCGCTTGATTGCAGAAATTCCATGGAAGTAATCCCATTCCTGGCAACGGGTGATCCAATTCTGTCGCGAATTCCGGACCAGAATTTTCCCGGCAACAGCCCGCGTATTGGGTGGATCGGCTCGATACCGCTCGACAATGCTGGTGAGCGCTCCCCGGTACAAGAAAGAGTCGGCATCCACCGTGACGACCAGATCGTGCACGACTTCTTTGAACCCGATGTTCAGCGCGCGGGCCTTGCCCCCGTTCTTTTTCAGATCGACGAAGGTGAGCCATGGATACTGCGCCCGAGCGCGCTGGACAACAAGAGAAGTGTTGTCCGTCGATCCGTCGTTGATCACGACGACCTGCAATTCGCCGGGGTAATTCTGCCGGCCAATGCTGACAAGCGTCTCCTCGATGGAAGCTTCCTCGTTGTACGCGGCAACCAGAATGGATATCGGGGGATAGACGGATAACGCGGGATGCGACGGCCTCTTGTCCAGCAGGAGGCTGATGGCCAGAAACGCATTCATGAAGCCCGGAATGATGGCGATGCCATACACCAGAAAAACCGCCAAAGCAGTACCGATGTAGTACTTCAAATCGGCCAGCCAGGGCCCCGCGGCCCATATTGAAAACCCCATCCAGGCGCTGGCGCCAATCAACGCGATAAGAAATTTACCTGACACCGGCAGGTAGATTATTGATTGCCGCGTTTTTTGGCTATCTTCGTTCATGTTGCCCTCGATAGTTCCATTGAATGTAACGTCCAAGGAACGCGCCGAACAGTCTGCTAACACCTGTAAGGTACGTTAAACAACAGTGAACCAAAGAGCCATGCCCAAAAGGGCCAGCCCTGCCGCCGGCAGATACGCTCTTGTGCCTCTTTTTTGCTTTTCAATGATGTCGGCGTGCGTGCCGATGATCCGCGGCAGGTGCTCCTGCGCAGCGCGCTAGATCAGCATGTCCTGCACGTCGTCGTCGAAGCCGGCCATCGGCTGAGCCTTGGCCAGCGCCAGCCAGACCGCGAACGGAATGCGGTCGAACGCGCGATGCACCGCCGCGCGGGCCACCACGAGACGCTCGCCTTCGAGCACCAGCACGCCGCACTCCGCCGGAATCTCGTCCGGCGTGGCAATGCAGCGGCCGCGCGCATCGTTGCCCAGCACGTACCAGCATTCGCCGCCCAGGTCGAGGTAGGCCGCGCGCTTGTCGGGCTTGCGCAGGTCGCCCAGCAGGTCGGCGCGGCTCACCTTCACCTCGTGCACGATCGGGTGCGCATAGGCCTCGACGCTGGTGTTCCGGATCGAGAACACATCGGGCCGCGCCATGCACCAGCGCGGCTTGCCGCCCTCTTCCAGCGGCGGCAGGCGCGCGCGCAGACCCAGGCCGCGCCATGCGATGCGGCCGCCGCGCGTCATCTCGCGCGCCACACGCTCGACCAATGCCTCGTGCGGCGTCAGCGCCGCGCGGTTGAGGGTGAGCGTGGTGGCGATGCGTGCAATGCCGGCGTCGGTCACGCGCAGCGTTTCGTGGCCATGCGCGGTGCGCATGCGTTCGAGGAACCCGCCGGCCAGCAACTCGACCTCGATGGTGTCGCAGCACGGCCAGCCTGCCGAGCGATAGATCTCGCGCAGGCGCCGCGCGTGCAGCTTTCCGAACGGCACCGCGCCGGCTCTCTGCATCGGCGGCGGGTCCACCACCGGTGGCGGAAAACCGGGTTCGGTGAATGGCGGCACGACCGGCGGCGGATCGCCCTCGGGCGGCGGCGGCGGTGGCGGAGCCACGGGGATCGGCACGTCGGGCGCGGGCGGCGGCGGACCGATCGGCATGTTGACGAGGGGGTCAAGGGCGAGTGCGGACATGAGACAAGCAGAGTAGCGAAAACTCGGGGGCGGCGCGAGGCATGGAACGATCGGTTGCATGGGTGCCAGGGCTGGCACTCAATGAAAGTCCCGGCTGGTGTTGCTCAGCGCGAGCCGCCCCATGAGCGGCGTCAGGTCCTTGAAGCCGGTGGCGATCAGGTGCTGCACCTTGCCGCCGCTGTCGTCGTCGCGCTGCCAGGTGCCCTGCACCGCGAGCAGGTGCGACTTCAGCAGCGGCTCGCGCCAGGCCTCGATGACATGGCTCCAGACGATCACATTGACGTTGCCGGTCTCGTCCTCGAGCGTGACGAAGATCGTGCCGTTGGCGGTCTGCGGACGCTGGCGCCCCTTGACGATGCCGCAGGCGCGCGCGGTCTGGCCGCTGGGCAGGGCGCGCAGCTGCTCCGCGCTCATGAGCTTCATGCGCGCGAGGCGCGGGCGCAGCAGCGCGAGCGGATGGCGGCGCAGCGTGAGGCCGAGCGCGGCGTAGTCGCCGACGATCTCCTCGCCCTCGGGTGCCGCGGGCAGCAGCAGGACCTGCTCGTTGATCGGCACGCCCTTGAGCAAGGCCGGCGAGCGGTGCTGCGCGGTGGCGTCCCACACCTGCTGCCGGCGGTGGCCCGAGAGCGACATCAGCGCATCGGCCGCGGCCAGCGCGGCCATGTCCTTGCCGTCGAGTTCGGCGCGCAGGGCGAGGTCTTCGGTGCTGGTGAAGGGAGCCTCGGCGCGGGCAGCCAGCAGGCGTTCGGCACCGGCCTTGCTGAGGCTGAGGATACGGCGCAAGCCCAGCCGCACGGCCGGCTGGTTCTCGTTGCCGAGGCGGCGCTCGACGTAGCGCGCGTCGGTGCCGGGTGGCGCGCGCGGCGCATCGGGCGCCCGGGCCTCGAGCGTCGTGTCCACGCCGCTCACCGTGACATCGACCGGCCGCACCTCGACACCATGGCGGCGCGCGTCCTGCACCAGTTGCGAGGGGCTGTAGAAGCCCATCGGCTGCGAATCGAGCAGCGCTGCGAGAAAGCAGGCGGGCTCGTAGTTCTTGAGCCAGCTGCTGATGGTGACCAGCAACGCGAAACTCGCGGCATGGCTTTCGGGAAAGCCGTAGTCGCCGAAGCCGAGGATCTGTTTGAAGATGGCTTCGGCGAACTCAGCCTTGTAGCCGTGGGCCTTCATGCCATCGACGAGCTTCTTGTGGAACTTTTCGAGCCCGCCCTTGCGCTTCCAGGCCGCCATGGCACGACGCAGTTGATCCGCTTCGTCGGCGGTGAAGTCGGCCGCGATCATGGCGATCTGCATCACCTGCTCCTGGAAGATCGGGATGCCCAGCGTGCGCTCCAGCGCGGGCCGGAGTTCTTCCTTCTCGTAGGTGATGGGCAACTTCTTGGCCACCCGCTCGCGCTGCTTGAGATAGGGATGCACCATGCCGCCCTGGATCGGCCCGGGCCGCACGATCGCGACCTCGATCACCAGGTCTTCGTAGGTGCGCGGCTTCAGGCGCGGCAGCATCGACATCTGCGCCCTGCTCTCGATCTGGAACACGCCGATGGTGTCGGCGTCGCAGATCATGTCGAACACCTTCTGGTCGTCGTTGGGGATGTGGTGCATCTCCACCATCGAGTTGCGCCAGTGGTTCATGTGGTCGAGCCCGCGCCGGATCGCGCTGAGCATGCCGAGCGCGAGCACGTCGACCTTGAGCATGCCCATGGCTTCGAGGTCGTCCTTCTCCCACTGGATGACGGAACGGTCTTTCATCGACGCCTTCTCGACCGGCACCAGCCGCGTGAGCTTGGTGTGCGTGAGCACGAAGCCGCCCACGTGCTGGCTCAGGTGGCGCGGGAAACCCTTGAGCTTTTGCGTGAACTCGATCCACTGGACCAGCTTGAGTTCGTCTTCCGCCACGCCGACGCGCGCCGCCGCTTGCCGCAGTTGCTCGCCCAGCACGGTGTCGTCGAACCAGTAGTGGTCCTTGGCGAATTCGTCGATCAGCCGCTCGTCGATGCCGAGCGCCTTGCCGACGTCGCGCAATGCGCTGCGTGCGCGATAGCAGATGACGACGGCGGCGATGGCGGCGCGTTCGCGGCCGTATTTCTCGTAGATGTACTGGATGACTTCTTCGCGGCGCTGGTGCTCGAAGTCGACGTCGATGTCGGGCGGCTCGCGGCGATGACGGCTCAGGAATCGCTCGAACAGCAGGTGGCCCTTTTCAGGATTGATTGCGGTGATGCCAAGGCAGTAGCAGACGGCGGAATTGGCCGAGGAGCCACGGCCTTGGCAGAGGATGTTCTGCGACTTGGCAAAGCGCACGATGTCTTCCACCGTGAGGAAGAACATCTCGTATTCAAGTTCGAGGATGAGGTTCAACTCCTTCTGTACCTGCCGACAAACGACTTCAGGAATGCCCGAGGCATACCGTTCGAGCGGATATTGTTTGAGTGCCCCCTCCCACGTCTTTCGCACCAATGTCTGCGCAGCCGTCTCGCTGCTGCCCACGGTTTCCAGCGGGTACTTGTAGTTCTCCCGAATCACCTCCGGATCGAACCTGCACCGCTCGGCCACCACCAGCGTGTTCGCCAGCATCCCGGGCAGATAGAGCTCGGCCAGCCGCACCCGCTGCCGCAGATGCCGCTCGGCATTGGACTGCAGCGCAAAGCCGCACTCGGCCACGGTCTTGCCTTCGCGCACCGCCGTCAGCACGTCGTGCAACGGTTTGCGGGCGCGCGCATGCATGTGCACATCGCCGGCCGCGACGAGCGGCACGCCGGTCTGCTCGCTCGCCTGCATCAGCGTGACAAACCACAGGTCGTCATCGAGCTCATTGAGCATTTCCACGGCCAGCCAGAGGTTGTCGCCATAGAGCGCCTTGGCGGCCAGCAGGTCTTCGTGCAGCGTGGCGGCATCCACCGCACCGCCGGGGCTACGCTGGGGCACGAAAAGAACCTGGCAGTCCTGCAGCGAGGCCACGTCGCTGCCCTCCCAGCTCACGCGGTACTCGCCCTTGGGCGCCTCGGTGTTGCGCGCGGCGGTGATGAACTCGCAGAGGTTGCCCCAACCTTCCGTGTCGTTCGCGATCACCACGAGCTTGAAGCGCTCGAACCGGAACTCGCTGCCGAACAGCAGCCGGAAATCGGGGTTGCGCGGAAGCGGCGGCTCGTCGGGGTGCTCGCGTTCGTGCTCGCTCAGCTTTGCAGGCAGATCGCGCAACGCGACATGCGCCCGCACGATGCCCGCCACCGAGCACTCGTCGGTGATCGCCAACGCCGCATACCCCAGCTGGTAGGCACGCTCCACCACTTCCTCGGGCATCGACGCGCCGCGCTGGAAGCTGAAGTTCGTGAGGCAATGCAGCTCCGCATAGCGCGGCAGCCCCGGTGCCGGCCGAGCCCGCTGCGGCAGCGCATGCACCTTGGCCGAATTGCGCCCTCGAAGCTGCTTGTCGCTCAGGTCAGGCATAGAACCCCTGCAGGTACCAGCGCACTTCACCCGAAGAAAACCGCGCCGAGGGCCGCTCGCGAAAGATCCACACCAGGCCGGCTTCGGGGCTTTCCGCGACGTAGTAGTCGCGCATCGCCGGCTGCCCGCCGTCTTCCTCGCCGCCCCACCAGCCCGCCTCGACGCGCTGCGGCCCGATCAGCCTGCTCAGCGGGCCGCGATAGCACGGGCGCTCGCCGTCCATCTCGAGCCGCAGGGGTTCGGGCAACAGCCATGGCGGGTAGATCGCATCGGGCTGCGAGGCCGCGGCCTTCGCCTCCTTGCGGACCTTGTCCGGCGGTGCCTTGTCTTTCTGCAGCGCGGGCCGCCATGCCTGCTTGCACTCGGGCCGGTGATCGGCCTGCGCCGACGGCACCAGCACCTGCTGCGGGCCGAGCCGCACGCTGAGCCGCTCGACCATCTCGTGCAGCTTGTCGCCCTTGCGGTTGTCCTCGGGCAGGAAGCTGGTGCTGGCGCCGGCCCACGGATCGGTTTCGAGCGTGCGCAGCCGGAGCCAGCTCACAGGCGCCGCGAGCGTGGTGAGGGCGAGCTTTTCCGACAGCAGGCGGCGCAGGTGCGCCATGTCCTGCGTGGGCTCGGCCGTGCGCACGGTGACCTGCTGGTGCGGCGGCAGGTTCACGCCGTTGAAGCGCCTGAGGTCGAGCGTCCACTGCAGCTCGAGCGCGCGGGCGCCGCGCTGGCGGGCACGCAGCCAGATCTGCAGCGCAGTGAGCAGGCGGTTGGCCGACCACATGAGTTCGGGCGCGGTCTCGGCCAGCGCGGGCAGCTCCAGCTTCTGTTCGAACACGTCGGGCAGCGTGAGCCAGCTGTGGCTTTCGGGGCGCAGGCCCCAGGCGGCGTCGAGCGCTTCGCGCAACCCCGCGCCGAAGCGCCGCGTGAGGCCGCCGCGCGGCAAGGCGGCCACCTCGCCCCAGGTGCGGCAACCGAGGCGCGCGAGCAGGTCGAGGTGTGGGCGTGCAGCGGTGAGCGTGTCCAGCGGCAGGCCGGCTGGCACGTCGTTGGGCCGGTTCTCGTTGCGCTCGAACAGGCGCAGCCGCGCCAGCGCGATCAGGCTCGTGGCGTCTTGCGCGCCCAGCATGCGCACATCGGGCGCGGGGTTCGCGGCGACCAGCTGGCGCATCAGTTGAAGCCGCCCGCCCCACAGGCGCTCGCAGGCCGAGACTTCGAGCATCAGCGCTTCGTCCTCCCAGGCGACGTGCGGCGTGTACTGCAGCGCCCACCAGCCCAGGGCTTCGGGCGTCGGCAGGAGCGGCGCGTCGGGGGCGTCGGATTCAAGCGACCACTGCAATGCGATCCAATGCATTGGGGCCTCCTCCTTTCCACGCGTCGATGCGCACCACCGTCGCCGACGATGCCGCTTCGCCGGCTGGCACCGTGCCCTGCTGCTGCAGGCGCAGCTTGCGACGCAGCCGCGCGGCCGCCAGCAATGCGGTCATGCGTTCGTTGCGCGCCGGCAACATCACCGGCGCGGCCAGCGGCGGGCCGCGGCGCTTGAGGATGCGGAGCTCGATCTGCGACGCATCGGCTTCGCAGCGTTCCATCTGAAGACGCAGGCGCGCAGGCGAAGCCCCCTGTGCGGCCGATCCGGGCCGGCACACGAAGAACAGCACGTCATGCTGGGCTGCGGCCAGCTGCAGCCGCCGCAATTCGCCCACCCGGGCCTGCGGCAGCCAGGCCAGCACGGCGGACACGTCCGCGCAGCGCAGCGCCTGCTCGCAGGCCCACAGCCGCACGGCCGACGCATCGCTCCTGACCCACATCAGCGCTTCCACCGGCAGGCCCTGCGCCGCCAACGACGGCCCGCAAGGCTCGTACGGCGGGCCGATCAGCACCACCGGCCCGCCGCGCGTCTCCACCGCCTGCGCCAGCGCGGGCAGCAGCAGCCGCCAGACATGGGCTTCGGGCGCGCCTTGCAGCAATTCCGTCATGGCGCCGACCGGCCAGCCGCCGCCCGGCAACTCCGCGTCGAGCGCGGCGTGGCCGGTGGCGACGACCTGCGCGTCGGCCATGCCAAGCTCATCGGCATGCCAGACGCCGCGGCCTGCGGCAGCGGAAAAGGAGTCGAGGAAAGGGAGGCCCATGATTGAACTGTTAACTGTATTTTTATACAGTATTCCGTGGGCCACAACAAGGAGGAAGGGTAAAGAGCGATTTACCCAGAGGGGGCTCGGCGCTTAAGATGATTCATTAACAATTTGTGACCATGAAACACACAAAGATTCATTTGCTGGCTTCGGCCCTGGCTGCCTTCGTACTGGGACTCTCGGCTACCGCACAGGCACAAACCAAGCCGCTCGTGATCGGGCAGACCTACGTGCAGACCGGGCCCCTGGCGTCCCTGTCGACCGAACCCCTGATCGGCATCCGTGCCATGTTCACCACGCTGAATGCGAACGGCGGCATCAACGGCAGGCCGGTCGAACTGCGCCAGCTCGACGATGCCTTCGACCCCGCCAAGGGCGCCGAGAACGTCAAGACCTTCGTGAAGGACGGCGCCGTCGGCGTGCTGATGCCCATCGGCACCTCGCCGGCGGTCGGTGCGCTGAAGGTGGCCAACGAACTCAGGATTCCCGTCGTCGGCCCGTACACCGGCGCGGGGCCGGTGGTGAAGTTTTCCGAATACAACTTCCCGGTGCGCATCAGCTACGACGAGGAGTACAGCCGGATCGTGAACCACCTCTTCACCATCGGCCTCTCGCGCATCGGCTTCGCGCACAACGACAACCCCGGCGCGCGCTCGGCGCTGGAAAGCACGCAGAAGTTCGTGGCCGAGCGCGGCGAGAAACTGGTCGGCAGCGTGGCGATCAAGAACGACGGCTCCGACGCCGCCGAGCGCGCCGTGGAGCTGGCCAAGCTCAAGCCCAAGGCGGTGGTGCTGTCGGTCACCAACGACGTGGCGRCAAAGTTCATCACGGCCTACCGCGCAGCCGGCGGCGAGACGGCCTTCTATTCGTTCTCGTTCCTGAACGGGCAGAAGCTGTTCCAGGACATCAAGAAGGACGCGGCCGGCGTGGTCATCTCGCAGGTCGTGCCCTACCCGTGGAACAGCGCGATGCCGGTGATTGCCGAGTACCAGGCGGCCATGAAGAAGATCGGCGCAACCGAGTTCAGCTACGCCAGCCTCGAGGGCTATGTGGCGGCCAAGGTCATGGTCGAAGGCCTGAAGCGTGCGGGGCCGAACCCGACGGCGGACTCGCTGCAGAAGGGTCTCGAGTCGTTCAAGACGCTCGACATCGGCGGGATCGCTGTGTCGTACCGGCCCGGCGAGCACCGCGGGCTGACGTTCTCCGAGCTGTCGATGCTCAAGGCTGACGGGCGCTATCTGCGTTAAGAGCCTGTCGTTCGGGGCGCGTGCACAGGACACCGGGTGCTCCCCTCCGCGAATGTCCCCCGCTTCGCTCCTCCTTTATTTCGCTGCGGGGAGCACCCGGTGCCCTGTGCACGAGAGGCGCGGCTGTTGTGCTGGCCGATCAACCACGGCGCTGACAGATCACGCCGATGGGGTGCCTTGCGCAGCGAAATAAAGGAGGAGGCCTGCGGCCATAGGCCGCGCCGGGGGACATTCGCGGAGCAAGGTACCCCATCGGCGTGAGCGCGCCCTGAATGGCGCAGAATTTCGTTCGTGACGCCCCCCACGAACGCACCGCAACAGCTCCCCGCTCTCACGCGCGCCCAGCTGCTCAGGCTCGGCGCAGCACTCTGCGCCGGTGCCGCGCTACCCTCCTTCGCACAGCAACAAGGCAGGCCTGCGATGACCATGAACACCCGCCCCATCCCCTCCACCCAGGAAGCCTTGCCGGTGATCGGCTGCGGCACCTGGATCGGCTTCGACCAGCGCCCCGGCAGCGAGGAATACAAACGCCTCCCCGGCGTGCTCGATGCCCTGTTCGCCGCAGGCGGCAAGGTGATCGACAGCTCGCCGATGTACGGCCGCTCCGAGGAAACCACCGGCGAACTGCTCGCCACGGCGAAGCAGCGCGGCAAGGCCTTTCTCGCCACCAAGGTCTGGACCTCGGGCCGCGACGCCGGCATCGCGCAGATGGAACAGTCTTTCGCGCGGCTGCGCACCGAGCGCATGGACCTGATGCAGGTGCACAACCTCGTCGACTGGCGCACGCACCTCTCCACCCTGCGCGGCTGGAAAGGCGAAGGCCGCGTGCGCTACATCGGCATCACGCACTACACCGCCTCGGCCTACGGCGAGGTCGAGGCCGTGCTGCGCGCCGAGAAGCTCGACTTTTTGCAGATCAACTACTCGCTCGATGCACGTGACGCCGAGCAGCGCCTGCTGCCGCTCGCGGCCGAGCGCGGCGTGGCGGTGATCGTCAACATGCCCTTCGGCGGCGGCGGCCTGCTGCGCCGCCTGCGCGACAAACCGCTGCCCGCGTGGGCGGGCGAGATCGGCTGCACGAGCTGGGCCCAGGTGCTGCTGAAATTCGTGCTGAGCCATCCGGCCGTGACCTGCACGATCCCGGGCACGGGCCGCGCCGAGCACATGGCGGACAACGCCGCGGCTGGCGCGGGCACATTCCCGGATGCGGCGTTCTGGCGCCGCGAAGCCGCCGCTATTCGAACTTGACGTTGTGCTCCCGCACGGTCGCGCCGAAGGCGTCGTACTGCGTGCGGAAGAACTCGCCGAACTTCGCGGGGCTCATGCCGTAGCCCTCGAAGCCCTGCTGCACCAGCTGCGCATGCACCTCGGGCCGCTTGAGCGTGTTCTGCAGCTCCAGCGAGAGCTTGTCGGTGATTTCCTTCGGCAGCCCCGGCGGCCCGAAGAAGCCGGCCCACGGCGTGATGGTGAGCTTGCCCAGCCCCAGTTCGCCGCCCGTCGGCACATCGGGCAGCAGCCCGCTGCGCTGCGGCAGCAGCGTCACCAGCGCGCGGATGCGCCCTTCCTTCACGAAACCCGGCGCCAGCGTGCCCGTGGTGAACATCATGTGGATCTGGCCGCCCAGCAGGTCGGTCATGGCCTGCATGTCGCCCTTGTAGCGCGCGTTGACCACCTTGCGGTCGCCCAGCAGCTGCAGCATCGCGAGCTCCGAGGCGCTGTTGCTCGACGCCGAGTTGTAGGCGCCCGGCTTGGCCGCCACCATCGCCAGCAGTTCGTTCACGCTCTTCGCCGGCAGGCTGGCCGGCACCACGAGGAACATCGAGAACTGCCCGGCCGAACTGATCGGCGTGAAGGCCTTGAACGGGTCGTAGGGCGGCGTCGGCCGCAGCGTGGGCGCAGCCACCATCGCGGTGTTGGTGCCCATCAGCAGCGTGTAGCCGTCCGGCTTTGCGGACGACGTGGCCTGCGCCGCCAGCACGCCGTCGGCGCCCGGGCGGTTCTCCACGATCACCTGCTGGCCGAGCTGCTTCGACAGCCCCTCCGCGATGATGCGGGTCAGCGCGTCGGCGCCGCCGCCGGGCGCGAAGCCGACGATCAGCCGCAGCGGCTTCTGCGGATACGCCTCGGCGCTCCATGCCGCCGCGCCGGGCAGCATCGTGGCCGCCAAAGCCGGGAGAGCCGCCAGAGTCAGGGTTCTGCGTTGCATGAAAGGCTCCTTGGTTCAGAAGGTCAGAAGAGATGCCGCACGCCGAACTCCCACCCCGACGAGCGCCGCCCGCCCGCCGGCGCGATGCCGCCGCTCACCACGTAGCGCGCCTGCCCGCTGTTCATCAGGCGCGCATAGGTGCCGTAGAGCGCAGTGCGCTTCGAGAGGTTGTGCACGTAGCCGATGCCGAACTGGCGCGCGTCGTCGCGGTTGCGCGGCATGCCGTTGGCGTTGCGCAGGCTCTCGTCGCTGCGGTCGTCGAGGTAGGCATAGCTCACGCGGATGCGGCCGACCTCGAAGGCCGGGATGTGCGCGCCGATCTCGGCGGTGTTCTTGCGCACCGTGCCGGCGGCGAGCTTCACCGTCACCTTGTTGTAGAGCGCGAAGAACTTCGCGAAGCCCGCGTCCCACGAACCGCCGATGTTGGCGTGCGTGTAGTTGCCGATGGTGGCGGTGGCGGTGGCGGTGGCGGTGGCATTGAAATGCGAACGCGTGACGGCCGCCGCGATGTCGAACGCGCCCGAGGCGAAGCCGAAGCGCGCACCGGCGAAGTTGCCGTCGTCGCGGTTCGGCGCGGTGGAGTCGTTTTCCCCGGTGCCGATCATCGCCATGCCGTAGAACCCGCCGAGCTTCGGCGGCAGCCAATAGCTCACCGTGTTGCTGCCGGTGATGGCCGTGGGCAGCGGCCCGGTGCCCGCGCCCGCGAACGTGAGGTTGCCCGCGCGCGCCACGCCGTTCGCGTTGAAGGGGTCGAAGTAGATGCTGTTGTAGTGCGTCGGAATGAAGTCGTGGCCGAGCCGCACTTCGCCCAGGCTGTCGGACGAAAGGCTCACGAAGGACATGCGGTCGAAGGTGATCGGCCCCGCGGTGCCCGCGCCGCTGGTCTGGTTGTTGCTGTTGCTCGGCCGGCCGGTGCCGAGGTCGGGGTTCAGGCTGCCCTCGAACCAGAAGCCCGCGCGCAGGCCGCCGCCCAGGTCTTCGGTGCCGCGGAATCCGAGCCGGCTGGTCGAGAGACCGCCGTTCGACAGCGCCTTGACTGACCCGCCGCCGACGCCGTTCGTGTACTGGATGCCGAGATCCATCACGCCGAACACCGTGACGCTGGACTGCGCCTGCGCTGCGCCGCCGCTGGCCAGCGCCAGTGCCGACCCCATCAAAAATCTCTTCATGGCTTCTTGTCTCCTGCTTCTTCTCTTGGGTTGAAAAACTCGGGAATCGCGCGCAGGGCTGCGCCACCGGTTGCGGACGGGGTCCGCGCCGGTTGGCGAAGGCCGGGGTGAAAAGGGGTCTAGCCCGAGGGCTCGGGGCGTTCGGTGCGCACGAGCACGGCGCCCTTCGAAAGCGGGCTCACGTTGCGCCGGTACTGCTGCAGCCAGCCGGTGTCGAAGGCCGGCGGTGGCGCCTGCCAGTCGGCGCGTCGTGCCTGGAGCTCGGCATCGCTCAGTGCGATGTCGAGGCGGCGCGCATCGAGGTCGATGGTGATCACGTCGCCGTCGCGCACCAGCCCGAGCGGCCCGCCGAGCGCCGCCTCGGGCGACACCTCGGCCACCACGAGCCCCTTGCAGACCAGGCCCGAGAGATGCCCGTCGGTCAGCAGCGCGACCTGGTCGCCCAGCCCCGCGCCATCGACCGCAAAGACCACCCGCGAGGCGCCACCGCCCATGGCCGGGCCGCCGCAGGCGCCAGCGCCGCGCATCACGACCACCTGGCCGGGAACGATCTCGCCGTTCTTCAGCGCCGCGATGGCGGCGTCCGAGGTCCAGAAGCACACGGCCGGGCCGGTGAAGCGGCGCACCTTGCGCTCGGCGATGCCGGTCTTGATGAGGCCCGACTCGGGCGCGAGGTTGCCGCGCAGGAGCACGATGGCCGGCAGCGGTGCGACCGGGCGGTCGATGGGACGGATCACCTCGGCGTCGGCCACCTCGGCGCCGCGCAGGTTGCAGTCCACGCTGCCGCCGGTCACGGTGAGTGCGCTCGTGTCGAGCAGGGGCGCGAGCTGCTTCATCAGCGCGCGACAGCCGCCCGCCGCCTCGAAGGCCTCGATCGAATGCTCGCCGATGGGCCGCACGCCGGCCAGCACCGGCGTGGTGGGGCCGAGGCTTTCGAACAGGCCGTACACGTCGACGCCGCACTCCCCCTCGGTCGACACGGCCTGCAGGTGCTTGGCCGTGTTGAGCGAACCGCCGACGGCCAGCACCGCGCGCACCGCGTTGGCGAAGGCGCCGGGCGAGAGGATATCGCGCGGCTTCAGGTCGTCCAGCACCATCTGCACGATGCGCGTGCCCGCGGCGCGCACGTCGTCCATCATCTTCGGGCTCAGTGCGGCCACCGGCGCGCTGCCGGGCAAGGCCATGCCGAGCGCTTCGCAGACGATGTGCATCGAGTTGGCCGTGCCCAGGCCCGAGCACACGCCCGGCCCGCGGATCGCCTCGCGGCTCATGCCCACGAGTTCTTCCACCGGCAGGTTGCCGGTGACCGCATGCATCGCGCCGATGAACACCTCCTCGATGTCCATGTGCCTGCCGTGGTACTCGCCGCTGGGCTGGTAGCCGCAGGGCACCAGCAGCGTCGGGATGTTGAGCCGCGCCGCCGCCATGAGCTGGCCCGGCACCGTCTTGTCGCAGGAAGTGAGGCACACCATGCCGTCGAGCTGCGCGCCTTCGACGGCCACCTCGATGTCGTTGGTCACGAGGTCGCGCGCACCCAGCATGTAGGCGCCGCGCGCGCCGGCGCCGGTGATGAAGTCGCTGGGCGCCGCGGTGCGGATCTCGAACGGCACGCCGCCGGCGGCGCGGATCGCGGCCTTCACCTCCACCGCCACGCGGTCGAGGTGGCTGAAGCAGGCGGCCAGCTCCGAGGAGCTGTTGACGATGGCGATCTTGGGCTTCTCGCAGTCCTCTTCCGGAATGCCGAGCGCGCGCCAGTGCGCATTGCGCACCGACCAGAGGTAGGAGCCGCGCGGGAAGTTGCTGCGCAGGGGGCGGGTCATGGGCGGTCTCCGGATGGCTTCCTGGTGATCTCGATCACGCCGCGGTCGGCGTCCACGCGCACCCAGTCGCCGGTTGCGATGCATTCGAGCGGATCGCGCTCGAAATCGGTCATCGAGGGCGAGTGCGTGACCACGGCGCCGAGCGCCATCTTGGTCGTCATCTCGTTGAACAGGAATGCCGCCGGCGCCGAGTTCATGAGCCGCGTCATGTGGAACATCGCCGACCAGCCCGAGGAGCCCTTGGCCCCCGGAAACACCAGCACCTTGCCCGCGAAGCTCTGGCCGCGCAGTTCGTGCCGCGTCTCGATGACGGTGCCGGTGCGCGGGTCGATGCCGCCCCAGCCCGAGATGCGGTCGCGCGTGACCAGGGCCTCGCCTTCGGCAATGCCGCCCACCACCTTGCGGCCGCGGATGACGATGGTCTGTGGTGTGATGGCGGCGGTGCTCATGCGTAGCCTCCGTTCCAGCGGCCGGTGCAAGCCGCGTCGACGCACTCGGCCGTGCTGCCGAACCACGCCTGCACGCCCAGGATGGCGGGCAGGTAATGCGCCTGCTTGGCCGAATCGAGCGCCACCGTCTTCGTGCCCTTGGGCACGGCGCGGCTCATGGCCGAGCAGCTGTCGGTCATGAGGATGCCGCCCGCGTCCTCGATGATCTTCGTGTAACCGTTGCGGTCGGCCAGCGACTTGATGGCGCGCGGCGTGAAGATCCACAGCTCGCAATCGGGGTGCACCTTGCGTCCCTCGATGAGCTGCGCGGCTTCCCAGATCTGCTCGATGGTGTAGTGCGGGCAGCCCAGCATCACGTACTGGACTTCGCTGTCCTTGCCCGTGACGTTGATCTTCTCGTAGGTGGCGCGGCGCTCGGCCTCGCCGTAGCGCAGCACCTCGACGGGCGCCCTTCCGCCGAGCGCCTGCTCCAGCGTCAGCGCCTCCGGCGTGATGCCGGCGATGTGGTACATCTCCACGCCGCCCGACGACGAAGCCGCGGCACCAAAGTGCTTGAGCCGTGGCAGGTTCGGCACGCGGCCGATGCCGCGCCGGCTGTGCACCACCGGCACGCGCTCCTGCACATGCTCGCCGATGTAGTAGCCGAGCAATCCCCAGTCCTGCACCGACTCGACCTCGATGTCGAGTTCGACCACGTGCGTGGCGCGGCGGTTCTCGTCGAGGTGGTAGCCCCAGTACGGAATGCGGCCCGTGAGCATGGCCGCGCCCGTGCTCTCGCGGCCCTCGGTGTTGGTCCGCGCGCCCAGCACCGAGTTGCAGTACACCACCGCCGACGATTCCATCCACGCGCAGTGCTCGCCGCGCGTCGGGATGTTGCCGACCTGGTAGGGCGTGCAGGTGTTCATGATCTGCGCGCCGAGGCTGGCCGCATGACGCTCGCTTTTGTTGTAGAACTGGACGATCTCCTCGCTCACGCCCATGCGCTCGGGCTGGCCGGGGTCGAAGCCCAGCTGCAGGTGGCTCGTGAAGACCTTGAACTTCGGGATCTCGACGGTCTCCTGGCTGTCGAGGCTGAATTCGGAGAACACCGCGTCCATGCCGCCGCCCTTGGCGAGCGCGAAGTCGCGCTGGAAGGGCGTGGTCGAGGTGATGGTGGCGCAGACGTTGCGCGTCTCGACCAAGCGCTCGGCGCCGAGGGCTTCGCCGTAGCGCATCAGGAGGTCCATCGCCTTCTGCACGGCCGGTCCATCGCGGCCGTCCATCATGGCTTTTTCATCGTTGCTCAGGTGCATGACCTGTGTCTCCGTTTTTCTGTTGTCGTGGGGATTGGCCCCGGCCGGGCCTGCTAGCCCGGCAGGGGTGTCGGCACATGGCCGCCGATGTCGCGCGCAATGGTCAGCGCGATGTCGTGCAGGCGTGGTGCGAGTTCGTTGCGCAGCCGGTCTTCCGTGAACACGAAGGCGGCGCCGCCGCCGTTGAGCGCCATCACCTCGCCGTCCGGGCCGATGAGCGGCACCGACACCGAGTTGATCTCGCGGTGGAATTCGCCGATCGAGAGGCAATAGCCGAGCTTCCTGGCTTCGCCGATGGCGCGCGTCATGGGCGGCGCGATGCTGTCCCACTCGGGGCCGCGCAAGAGGCGCATCGAGTCGATCAACTGGTTGCGCTGGGCCTCGGGCAAAGCCGAGAGGTAGGCGCGGCCCAGGGCCGAGTTCGGCAGCGGCGCACGCGAGCCCACATCGAGCCGCGCCGAAAGCATCGACGAGCGCGGGCGGCAGGCCTCGATCAGCACCATCTCCATGCCGTCGCGTATGGCGAGGTAGACCGAGGCACCCACCTCCTCGGCCATCGCCTGCATGCTGGGCCGCGCGGCGGCGCGCACGTCGAGGCTGCCGAGGAACACGCGCGACAGCGACACCACGCCCGGCCCGAGCATGAAGCGGTCGGCCGCCTGCGCGGCCTTGAGCATGCCCATGGAAAGCAGCGTCGCGACCAGCCGGTTGACGGTCGGGCGCGGAATGCCGGTCATGCGCGCCACGTCGGCGTGGCCCAGCACCGGCCGCTCTTCGCTGAAGCAGCGCAGCACCGAGATGCCGCGCTCCAGCGCACTCACGGTGTCGGAGCGTTCGCCGCGCGACTCGGCGGCTTCGGAGGCGGAAAGAGAGCTGTCGTTTTTGTCAGTGGACATGGAAGAACCCTTTGCAAGACTCTGCAATGTAGAGGCTGGCGAAAGCGCGTCGGTCGGGTTCATGGCGGCGCATTCAGACGCCGGCTTCGGCCGTGTCCGACACGCTGGCGTCCTGCCCGGCGCCGGTGCGCAGGTACACGCCCTGCGCCAGCAGCTCGGACTGCAGCGCGCCCACGTCGACGAAGCGCGGCGTGATGCCGCCTTGCGATGCCAGAGCCGCCGCCACACCCGCGGCTTGGCCGGTGATCCAGCACTGCGGAATCTCGCGCATGAAGCCGTGCGAGTTGCGGTCGCACGAGATGTGCCGGCCGCAGGCCAGCAAGCCGTCGAGCTGCTGCGGCACCAGCGCGCCGTAGGGAATGGAGATGTTGGGAAACTTCGGCGACACCGCGGGCGTCACGCCCACTTCGTCCGCCAGCGCCACGCCGTCGGGCCACTGGCTGCGCAGCACCGCGCCCACGCCGCTCAGGCGCCGCGCGTGGCGCACGCCGATCTGCGGCGCGCTCAGCATCAGGTAGGCATCCTCGAAGCCGGGCGCGTGCGCCTTGAAGTAGTCGAGGTGCGCGGCCATCGCGCGGTGCGAGCGCACCTCCACCGCGGTGAGGTCGTCCACGTCGAGCGCCGAATAACCCGACTGGCGCGGCCCCATGAAGAGCGCCACGTCGTTGCGCCACGAGACGAAGGGCCGTTCGAACAGGCCGAGCTGCTCGCGCCCGCGCGCCATGAAACCGGAGAAGGCTTCGGGCTGCCCGGCCTTGAATTCGATCCAGCGGTTCATGTCCACGCCGCCGAACAGCCACGAGGTGTTCATGCAGTGATGCACGTCCGCCTCCTCGATGTCGTTCACGTAGGCGGCACCGGCGCGGGCGAACAGGTCGCCGTCGCCGGTGGCGTCGACCACCACGTCGGCCATGATGGCCATGCGGCCTTCCTTGCTCTCGAACACCACGCCCTTCACGGCGCCGTCCTGCACGATCGGAATCGCGGCCCACGAGTGGTAGATGAGCTTGACCTTGCGCTCGAGCACGATCTCCTGCGAGAGCAGCTTGAGCCGCTCGGGGTCGATGGTGGGCGACCAGGTGACCACGCCGTGGTATGCGGCCGTGCGCTGCGACCAATGCGCGGCCTTGGCCGTGTCCTGCGAGCCCCAGTCTTCGCGCGCCGGGCCGGCGATGGCGTCGGCAGGCAGGCGGTCGAACAGCTCTTCGGCAAAGCCGCGGATCACCAGTTGGCCCTCCCAGTCGGTCATGCGGTCGATCCAGATCACGAGGCCGCCGGTCGAAAGGCCACCCAGGTGGTTGTAGCGCTCGAGCAGCGCCACGTCGGCGCCCGCGCGGGCCGCGGCGGCTGCGGCCGCCGTGCCCGAAGGACCGCCGCCGACCACCAGCACGCCGCAGCGGTGGTAGACCGGAATGTTCTTGCCGGGCTCGGCCCAACTGCCGTGGTCAGGGCGCTTGACGCGGCTGTCGCGGTCGAAGATGTCGGAGGACAGGATGCGCTCGTCGGTGCGGACGACAGTTTTCATGGATGGATGTCTTGGATGGGCTGTTTCGTCGTATTTTGATTTCAATGTTCATTTTGTCAAACATAAAAGCCAATAAATCCCATTTGTTCGGGGTATTCCCTAGTCAATGTGGATTTTTATGATTTTCTAAATCAATATAAGAAGAACATTCCAACGGAGACATCGATGAAAAAACTCGACGGCACCCGCCGTGCGTTCGGCGCGGCCCTCGGCGCCGCAGCCTTGCTGGGCCTGGCGCCGCTGGCCTTCGCGCAGGACTTTCCGGCGCGCAGCAAACCGATCCGCATCGTCGTGGGCTTCACGGCCGGCGGCGGCACCGATGCGCAGGCGCGCATCGTGGCGCAGAAGCTCGGCGAGGTGCTGGGCACCAGCGTCATCGTCGACAACAAGCCCGGCGCCAGCACCATGCTCGCGGCCAACGAGGTGTCGCGCGCGCTGCCCGACGGCTACACGCTGCTCTACGCGCCCTCCTCGACCATGGCGCAGAACCCGCATACCTTCGCGCAGGTGCCCTACGACCCGTTCAAAGACTTCACCGCCATCTCGATGGGCGGCCGCGGCCCGCTGGTGCTGTCGGTCAGCACCACCGTGCCCGCCAGCAACGTGAAGGAGCTCGTGGCCTACGTGAAGGCGAACCCCGGCAAGGTGAGCTACGCCTCGTTCGGCGCGGGCACCTCGTCGCACATCTACGGCGAGGCCTTCGTGAAGAAGACCGGCGTCGATGCGGTGCACATCCCCTACAAGGGCGGCTCGGACGCCGCCAAGGACCTGATCGGCGGTCGCGTGCAGTACATGTTCGACTCGGCCTCGTCGGCGGTCATCACCTCGGCCTCGGGCAAGGTGAAGATCCTCGCGATCGCGGCGAATGCGCGCATCTCCGCGCTGCCCGACGTTCCCACCTTCGCCGAGCAAGGCGTGAGCGGGCTCGACCTGCCGAGCTGGCTCGGCTTCTACGGGCCGGCGCACATGCCCGCACCGGTGGTCGCCAGGCTCAACGCGGCGCTGACGCAGGTGCTGGCGATGCCGCAGGTGCGCGAGTTCTACCGCACCGGCGGCTATGAAGCCGGTGCAACGACGCCTGAAGAGTTCGCCAGCATCACGCGCTCGACCTACGAGCGCTGGGGCGCGATGGTGCAGCAGGTGGGCCTGGCCAAGCAATGAGCCGTTCTTCCTTCGTCTCCAGACGCCGCGTCGCGGTCTGGCTCGCACTGGGCGCGGCCGCCGCGCCGCTGGCCGTGCGCGCGGCCCCGCCCGCCGACTTTCCGGAAAAGGGCCGCACGATCCGCATCGTGCTCGGCCTGGCAGCGGGCGGCGCCTCCGATGCGCAGGCGCGCTTCGTCGCCAACAAGCTCGGCGAGGTGCTGCAGACGCCGGTCATCGTCGAGAACCGGCCGGGCGCGAGCTTCATCCTGGCCACCGAGGAGGTGATCCGCGCGGCGCCCGACGGCTACACCTTCATGTACGCGCCCTCTTCCGTGGTGGCGCAGAACCCGCAGACGCTGGCGCAGGTCCGCTACGACCCGTTCAAGGACCTCACGCCCATCTCGCTCGGCGCGCGCGGGCCGCTGGTGCTGACGGTGCACACCAGCGTGCCGGCGCGCAATGTGCAGGAGCTGGTGGCCTACATCAAGGCCAACCCGGGAAAGATGAGCTACGCCTCGTTCGGCACCGGCACCTCGTCGCACATCTACGGCGAGGCCTTCGCGCGGCAGGCCGGGCTGGACGTGGTGCACGTGCCCTACAAGGGCGGCGCCGATGCCGCGAAGGACTTTCTCGCGGGCCGCGTGCAGTACTACTTCGACGCGGCGCCCAACGCGATCCAGAACACGGCCACCGGCAAGGTCCGCATGCTGGCCGTGGCGGCGCCGCGCCGCAGCCCGATGCTGCCGGACGTGCCGACGATGACGGAACAAGGCGTGAGCGGCGTCGACATGGCGAGCTGGCTCGGCTTCTACGGGCCGGCGCGCATGCCGGCGCCGGTGGTGGCGAAGCTCAACGCCGCACTGGCGCAGGTGCTGGCCATGCCGGCCACGCGCGATTTCTTCCGGCAAGGCGCCTACGAGGCGGAATCGTCGACCCCGCAGCAGCTGGCCGACCTGACGCGCACGACCTACGACCAGTGGGCCGAGACCATCCGCAAGCTGGGCCTCACGAAGCAGTAGCGTCCGCGGCCGGCCGAGCGAAATGAAAGCGGTCTTCGGGCTGATCGCCGGGATCTGGCCGCCTCTTGACCAGACAGGCTGCCACACAGATATTTCCAATGTTGGAAACAACAGGTGTGCCGCATGACGACGCTTGCTCTTCACTACCACCCACTTTCGTCCTACTGCCACAAGGTACTCATCGCGCTCGACGAGCTGGGTATCGAGGCAGAAAAGCGCCTGGTGAATCTGGGCGATCCGGCAGAGCGCTCGGCGTTCCTGGCTTTGTGGCCCACGGGCAAGATGCCCCTGCTGATCGACCAGGGGCGACCCATTCCCGAGACCAGCATCATCATCGAGCACTTGCAGCGCCACCACGCCAGCCCCGGCCGAGCGCTCATCCCGCGCGATCCGGACGCGGCGCTTCAAGTGCGCCTGTGGGACCGCCTCTTCGACCTGTACGTGATGACACCCATGCAGGCTTTCACCGCCAACCTGCTGCGACCGGAAGGTGAGCGCGACGCGCTCGGCGTGGCCCGGGCGCGAGAAGGCCTGTCGTCGGCCTGTGCGTGGATCGACCGCCACCTCGAAGGGCGAACCTGGGTGGCCGGCGACGCATTCACCATGGCCGATTGCGCCGCCGCACCGGCCTTGTTCTATGCCGTGACCTATGTGCCGATAGCGCCGCAACATGGCCGCCTGGCGGCCTACTTCGATCGCCTGATGGAACGCCCATCGGTCGCGCGCACCATCGACGAGGCGCGGCCCTACTTCAAGTTCTACCCGGGGCGCAACGGCTTGTCGCGCCGCTTCTTCGACCCGGAAGCCGTCTGACATGCGCGCGACTGCCGACTTCGCCCGGCTTGACCGCATGTTCTTCGCACTGGCCGATATGTATCGGTGTCCGAGCTGGCCGAGCCGCTGCACATCGCGTTGCCATCGGCCGTGATTCGGTATGGATCCTGAGAATCCCTGGGTCAGCCGAAGAACTTCAGCAAGCGCGCGTTGACCTCGCCGGCGCGCTCGTACTGCACCCAGTGCCCCGCGCCGTCGATCACCACGCCTTCGCGGCCGGGGCCTTCGCTCACGAGTTGCGCCACCAGCGGACGCGGATCGGCCGTGACGTCGTATTCGCCCCAGAGCAGCAGCGTCGGCACGCCCAGCGCGTCGATCGCCTTCTGGAGCCCGCCCGCCTGCGACACCTCCTTGCTGCGAAAGCGCGTGCCGTGGCACGAGATGTCGTGGATCTCGAAGGCCAGCGCGTCGATGGCCGACGCGTCATGCAGCATCAGCGCGCCCAGGTTGTGCAGCAGCGCGGCGCGCTCGGCCTCGCGGTCCGGCGCGGCGCGCCAGTTGATCATCTCGGCCGTCATGCGGCGCAGCGTGCCGTGGCCGCCGCTGCCCATGAGGGCGAGCTTCCGTACCGCACCGCGCTGCACGGCAAACCGCGCGGCGGTCAGGCCGCCGAAGGAAAAGCCGCCGAGGTCGACGGGCGTGCCCGCGCCGATCAGCGCATCGAGCGTGCCGGCCAGCGCTTTCAGCAAAGGCAGCAGCGAATCCTCGCCGGGCGCCACGCGCGGCAGCGCATCCGAATCGTGAAAGCCCGGCATGTCGGGCAAGAGGAGCGTGCGTTCGGCCGACAGCGCCTCGGCGTTGCGCAGCCAGTGCATCCAGCTGCCGTGGCCGCCGTGCAGCAGCACGATGGGCGGCTTCGTCGTGTCGGTGCCGAAGCGGCGCCAGCGCACGCGCACGCCGTCGTGCACCGTGTCGTGACGGGTGGCGAGCGCGTCGATGCGCGCGATCTCGCTGCGTGCCGCGGAGGCGGCTGGAGGACTGTCGGGGGTCAGGGGCATCGCCCGATTTTGCCGCGCGGCCTGCCGCGCTGCAGCACGAGGGTCAGACGCCGCCGAACCGGAAGCTCGACACCACGAGCCCGCCCATGAAGGCGTCCTCGTGGTAGACGCGCTCGCCGGCTTCCGCCTCGGCCGCGCCGACCGCGACCATCAACGGAATCAGGTGCTCCTCGCGCGGATGCGCCATGCGCGCGGCCGGTGCGGCTTCCCACCTCTGCAGGAGCGCGGCGCGTTCGGCGGGCGCCCCTTTCACCACCGCCGCATCGAGCCAGTCGTCGAAAGCCTTCGACACGCCATGCGCCTGCGGTCCGAAGTTGCGCAGATTGTGATAGCTCAGCCCGCTGCCGACGATCAGCACGTTCTCGTCGCGCAGCGGTGCCAGCGCACGGCCCAGCGCCAGGTGTTCGGCCGGGTCGAGCCCGCGCCGCAGCGACAGCTGCACCACCGGCACCTCGGCCTTCGGGTACATCGCGGCCATCGGCGAGAACATGCCGTGGTCGTAGCCGCGCTCCGGATCGATCTGCACCGGCAGGCCGACCGCTGCGATGAGCGACTGCACGCGCTGCGCGAGTTCGGGCGAGCCCGGCGAGTCGTAGCGCACTTCGTAGGTGTGGGCGGGGAAGCCGCCGTAGTCGTAGATCATCGGCGGCTTCGGATTGCCCTGCACCGTGAAAGCCGGGGCTTCCCAATGCGCCGACACCATGAGGATGGCCTTGGGCGTGCGGCCGATCTGGCGCGGCATGTCGGCCAGCGAGGCGGCCAGCTGGTCGTAGGTGGCGCCCATCTCCTTCTTCATCCAGGGCCAGGGGCCGCCGCCGTGGGAGATGAAGTAGGTGGGCAGGCGCGGGGTCGCGCCGGGGTTGTCGTGGGTCAAGTCGATGCTCCTTGAAAGCGTTGTCTCGACTGTAGACATTTCCCCAAAGGAAATCGACAGGCTACGATGCATCGAATCATTTCTCCATAGGAAATCATCGATGGACCGCATGACCAGCCTGCGCGTGTTCCGCGAGGTCGTCGAGGCCGGCAGTTTCGTGGCCGCGGCCGAGCGGCTGTCGATGTCGCCGCCGATGGCCAGCAAGCATGTGGCGCAGCTCGAGAAGTCGCTCGGCGCGCGGCTGCTGCACCGCTCGAGCCGCCACCTGAGCCTGACCGAAGCCGGCACCGCCTGGTACGAGCAGAGCCGCCGCGCGCTCGACCTGCTCGATGCGGCCGAGGCTGCGATCGGCCAGAAGAGCGAGGCGCCGCGCGGCCAGCTCAAGGTGAGCGCGCCGGTGTGGTGTGCCACGCCGCGCTTCGCGCGCGTGCTGGCCGACTACCGCGAGCGCTTTCCGGAAGTGCTGGTCGACATGCACCTGGAAAACCGCAAGGTCGACCTGGCGGCCGATGGCTACGATCTCGCGCTGCGCGCCACGCAGGAGCCCTCGCCCGCGCTGATCGCACGGCCGCTGTGCCGGGTGCCCTTTCATCTCGCGGGCACGCCGGACTATCTGCGCCGCATGGGCGGCAGCCCCGCGCTGCCCGCCGACCTGTCGCGGCTCGGCGCCATCGTGCCGAGCTACGTGAACCTGGACAACCTCTCGCTCAAGGGCCCGGGCGGCCGCATGCTCCCGCTGCGGCTCGCGCCGGCGATGCGCTCGGACGACACCACCCTTACCCTGCACGCGGTGCATGCGGGCATGGGCGTCGCCTTCATGCCCTTGTGGCTGATCGACGACGACCTGGCCCAGGGCCGGCTGGTGCGGCTGCTGCCGGACTACGAGGCCATGCCCGTGACCCTCTTCGCCGTGTACACCAGCCGCCAGTACATGGCGCCCAAGCTGCGTACTTTCATCGACTTCCTGAGCGAACGGCTCGGCGGCCTGGAACCCAAGGCAACGCGGCTCAGGAAATAGGAACGCACCTTTTCGGGGCAAGGTCATGCGAGCGCGGCTAAAGTCCGGAGCTCTCTGGGAGACCGTTTCCTTGTTCCGCTTCTTCGAAAAACTCCTTCACCCGTATCCCGCCGCCGAACCGCCGCTGCCGCCCCAGGGCTTCTTCGCCTTTCTGTGGGCCTGCATGCAGGGCGTGCGCGGCAAGATCGCCGCCATGGCGGTGCTCACGGCCATCATGTCGATCTTCGAGGCGGCGCTGTTCGCGATCCTCGGACGCATCGTCGACTGGCTCGGCGGGCAGGTGCCGTCGCGGCTGTGGGCCGAGCGCGGCGACACCTTGCTGTGGATGGCCGCGGTGCTGGTGGTCAGCATCGCGGTGGTGGCGCTGCAGACCATCGTCAAGCACCAGACGCTGGCGGTGAACCTGCCGATGCGGCTGCGCTGGAACTTCCACCGGCTGATGTTGGGCCAGAGCATGGCCTTCTACCAGGACGAGTTCGCGGGCCGCATCACGGCCAAGGTGATGCAGACCGCGCTCGCGGTGCGCGAAACCATCTTCGTGCTGGCCGACGTGCTGGTCGCCATGGGCGTGTACGTGGCGACGATGATCATCCTGGTGGGCGTGCTCGACGCGCAGCTGGTGTGGCCGTTCGTGATCTGGCTGGCGCTGTACATCGGCTCCCTCGTCTACTTCGTGCCGCGGCTGGGCAAGGTCGGCAAGGCGCAGGCCGATGCGCGCGCGCTGATGACCGGCCGCGTGACCGATGCCTACACCAACATCGCGACCGTCAAGCTGTTCTCGCACACCCAGCGCGAGGCCGGCTTCGCGCGCGATGCCATGCGCGAGTTCATGCACACGGGCTACGGGCAGATGCGGCTGGTGAGCGCCTTCGAGATCGTCAACCACACGCTGAGCATGGGCCTCACGGCCGGCATGGCGGGCACCGCGCTGTGGCTGTGGTCGCGCGGCACGGTGGGCGTGGGCGCGGTGGCCGCCGCCACCGCGATGGCGCTGCGGCTGCAGGGCATGTCGCACTGGATCATGTGGGAAATGACCAGCCTGTTCGAGAACATCGGCACGGTGCAGGACGGCATGAAGACGCTGTCGCGCCCGCGCACCGTGCTCGATGCGGCCGATGCCACCGGGCTCGACGTGCCGCGCGGCGAGGTGCGCTTCGAGCATGCGAGCTTCCGCTATGCCGACGCCGGCCGCCGCGTGATCGACGACCTGACGCTGACGGTGAAGCCCGGCGAGAAGATCGGCCTGGTCGGCCGCTCGGGCGCCGGCAAGTCGACGCTGGTGAACCTGCTGCTGCGCTTCCATGACCTGGAAAGCGGCCGCATCCTGATCGACGGGCAGGACATTGCACACGTCACGCAGGACTCGCTGCGCAGCCACATCGGCATGGTCACGCAGGACACCTCGCTGATGCACCGTTCGGTGGCCGACAACGTCGCCTATGGCCGGCCCGATGCGACGCCGGCGCAGATCGAGGCCGCCGCCCGACGTGCAGAAGCCCATGACTTCATCCAGACGCTGGGCGACGCGAGCGGCCGGCGCGGCTACGAGGCGCATGTGGGCGAGCGCGGCGTGAAGCTCTCGGGCGGCCAGCGCCAGCGCGTGGCCATCGCGCGGGTGATGCTCAAGGACGCGCCGATCCTGCTGCTCGACGAGGCCACCAGTGCGCTCGACTCCGAGGTCGAGGCCGCCATCCAGCAAAGCCTCTACACGCTGATGGAAGGCAAGACCGTGATCGCGATCGCGCACCGGCTGTCGACCATCGCGGCGATGGACCGGCTGATCGTGCTCGATGAAGGCCGCGTGGTGGAAGAAGGCGACCACCGCACGCTGATGGCGCACGGCGGCCTGTATGCGCGGCTGTGGGCGCACCAGAGCGGCGGGTTCCTCGGCGATGCGCTCGAGGAAGAAGAGGCGCTGCGAGCCTGACCGAAGAGTCTCTTTCGTGAAACACCGCGGAACCGGCTTTGCCGGGCCGCWGGTGTYGCCCCCGGAAGTCAACGGCCCCGCACCCGGCAGGCACCGCATTGCAAACAATGGTCACACGGGCAATGACAAACTGACAAAGCTGCCTGAACCGGGGGATTTGTCATGGACTCTCCGCTTCGCGAGTCCTACAGCACGGGCCGTCCCTCGCCGACATCGGCCGTGTTGCCGGCGCGCAATGCTGGGCTCGTCGCCAACAACGAGGAGTCCTCGCGTGAATTCAATCATCTACATCGTCGGCCTGGTCGTGGTCGTTGTGGCCGTGCTTTCGTTCTTCGGCTTGAGATAGAAACTCCCCCAGGCTTCGCGCACTTCGTGTCGCTACGCCACCCCCCTCGCCGGGGGCGACACCTGCGGCCCGGCGAAGCCGGTTCCGCGGTGTCCCGCGAACTGGCCGTGACGGGTTCAGGGGCTGTGGGTGGCGTGCAGCGCGGCGGAGCCGCCGAGACCGGACACACACGTTTTCAACGTTCGCACCATTCGGAAACGGGGTCGCTCGCGGCCCCGTTTCTCATGGGTCTTCGCAACGCGCCGGGCATAATTCGCGCGCCCCGGCACTCCGTGGGGCACCACTTGCGAAGGGACCCTGTTGACCAACGACACCGCGTTGCGCGAACCTGCCTTTCCGGATGCGGTGATCACCGAGGCAATCCGATGGACCGAGCAGAACGGTCCGCTCGACGATGCGCAGGCCCTTCGCACAGCGGCCTCGCGGGCGGCTGAGGGCCACGCCCGGATCACCGAACGTGCACGCCAGCTCGGCGAACGCATCGGGCTGCAGCCCGAACTGGCCCGCGCCCGGCAGTGGGCGCCCTGGGTGCTGTTCGCGCTGGTGGCGCTGATCGTCGTCGCGGGCCTGGGCCTCGCGGGCAGCGTGATCGGCGGCGGCGAGCGCCATATCAACGTGATCGTGGCGCTCGTGAGCCTGCTGGGCCTGCATGCGCTCACGCTGCTGCTCTGGCTGGCTGGCCTGTGGCTGCCGCTCGGTTCGTTCAACACGGCTTCGCTCGGCTGGATCTGGCTCTCGCTCACCGCACGCGTGGCGGGTGGCAAGCGGGGCCAGGCGCCGGTGCTGGTGCGCGCAACCACCGGGCTGCTGGGCCGCGCCAGATTGCTGCCCTGGGCCTTCGGGCTCGTGAGCCATGGCATCTGGGCGCTGTCGTTTGCCGTGGTGCTGGCCGCGATGCTGTTCGCACTGGCCTTTCGCAGCTACACGCTGAGCTGGGAGACGACGATCCTCGATCCGGCCTTCTTCGTGCGCGCGGTGCAGTTGCTGGGCTGGGCGCCCGCGCAGCTCGGCTTTCCGGTGCCTGACGCCGCAACCGTTCTCTCCCCCTCGCCCGGCGCCGCGGGCCAGCGCACCTGGGCGATGTGGCTGACCGGCTGCATCGTGGTGTACGGCCTGCTGCCGCGCCTCGCACTCGTGCTGCTGAGCGCGGCCATCTGGCGCAGCCGCCGCAAGGCGCTGCAGCCCGACTGGAGCGAGCCCTACTACCGCAAGCTGCTGGCCCGCTTTGCGGCGCTGGCGCCCGCCGCCATCGTCGATGCCGACCCGGGCCGCACACGCGGCATCGCCCCGGCCGGCCTGGCCCCTTCCGAGCTGCAGGACGCGTTCTTCGTCATCGGTTTCGAGCTGCCGCCCGACATGCCCTGGCCGCCCGCCGGTTTGCCCGCCGACGCCACGCAGGTGCTGCGCATCGACGGCAGCGCCCCCGCACGCCGCGCCCTGCTCGACCAGGTGGCGCAGGCTCGCCCGCGCGCCGTGCTGCTGGTGTGCCACGCCGCATCGAGCCCCGACCGCGGCACCGAGCGTTTCCTGCGCGAGGTGCTGGCGCATTGCGGCGAATGCCGCCTGTGGCTGTCCGATGCAGCCGGCGGCAGCGCAAGCGCATCCCGCCGCTGGATCGACTGGCTGCGCGACACCGGCCTGGAACGCATCGCGGCCAGCGACCGGCTGGACACCGCACTGCAGGGACTGGGCTCCACACCATGAGGCGAGAAGCCATCCGCATTGCCGTCGTCGGCCACACCAACGCGGGCAAGACCTCGCTGCTGCGCACGCTGACGCGCCGCGTGAATTTCGGCGAGGTGTCGCAGCGCCCCGGCACCACGCGCCATGTCGAATCGGTCGACCTCGACGTGAACGGTGCCGCCGCCGTGCGCTTCTTCGACACGCCGGGCCTCGAGGACGCGGTAGCGCTGCGCGAGCACCTGGCAGGCTTCGACCCGCAGGCCACGCCGCCTGAGCGCATCCGCCAGTTCCTGCAGGGGCCGGAAGCGCACGGCGTGTTCGAGCAGGAGGCCAAGGTGCTGCGCACCATGCTCGACATCGACGCGGCCTTCCTCGTCATCGACGTGCGCGAGCCGGTGCTGCCCAAATTCCGCGACGAGATCGAGCTACTCAACGCCTGTGCCCGGCCCGTGCTGCCGGTGCTGAACTTCGTTCGTGACACCACCAGCCGCGAGCCGGCGTGGAGGGAGCTGCTCTCGGCCTACGGCCTGCACGTGCAGGTGCGCTTCGATGCGGCGGCTCCTTTTGTCGGCGCCGAGCGCGACCTCTACACCGACCTCGCCACCCTGCTGCGCGACCGCCGCGAGCGGCTGCACGAGGTGGTCGATTTCCTCGACACCGAAGCCGTCGAACGCCGCCGGTCCGCCTGCACGCGCATCGCCGGCTTGCTGCTCGACGCGGCCTCGGTGCGCCGCACGGTCTCGGCCACCGAGTTCGCCGACACCGCGCGGCGGCAAGCGCTCGTCGCCGCACTCCGGAAAGCCGTGTTCGACAAGGCCCAGCGCTGCACCGACGACCTGCTCGCGCTCTACGGCTTTCGCCAGGGCGATGCCGACGAGGCGCCGCTGCCGATGATCGAGGGCCGCTGGACGCTCGACTTCTTCAGCCCCGAAGCCATGAAGGACGCGGGCCTGCGGCTCGGCAAGGGCGCCGTCATCGGCGCGGCCGTCGGCGTGGTGGCCGACCTCGCCGTGGCCGGCATCTCGCTCGGCGCAGGCGCGGCATTGGGCGGCGCCATCGGCGGCGCGGTGTCGCAGGGCTGGGGCCCGCTGGGCCGCAAGCTGGCCAACAAGCTGCGCGACGTGCATGAGGTCACCGTGGAAGACGGCGTGCTGTTCACGCTCGTTGCATGGCAGCTCAAGCTCGCGCAGGCGCTGGAGCAGCGCGGCCACGCGGCCACGCAGCGCATCGCCGCCGAGACGCCCGAGGACGGCGATGCAGCCACGCGCGCCGCCGCGGCCGCGGTGCGCGCCGCGCAGCCGGCGCGCAACCACCCCGAATGGGAATCGACCGGCGTCGCAGCGCGCAGTTTCTGGCGCCCCTCGCCCCAGCGCGAGGCGCTGGCCGCCGACCTGTCGCACGCCCTGCAACGCGCTTTCGAGGCCTGAGGCGCGCAGTTCAGTTCGCGCCCGAACTCAGCGCCTGCAGCTTCGCGTAGTCGCCCGGCCGCGCGCCGAACTGCTCGGGCGTGGCGCGCCTGGCGATACGCTCCAGGAACGGCAACCGGTTGACCGGCGAAACGGTCATGCCCTTGCTGCGCAGGAACTTCTCGTCCTCCAGCTCGCCGGCGATCACGCCGACGTTGGTCCATTTCGCGTTTTCCACGAGGGTCTTTTCCATCATCGCCTGCTGTTGCGGCGTCAGTTTGGCCCAGGCCGCCTTGCCGATCACGATGCCCAGCGTGTCGTAGATGTGCCCCGTCAGCTGCACGTACTTCTGCACCTCGTAGAGGCGCTTGTCCTTGACTGTGCCCAGCGGGTTCTCCTGCGCCTCCACTTCGCCCTTCTTGAGCGAGCCGTAGAGGCTCATGAAGGGGAGCGTGATGGGCTTGGCGTCCAGTGCGGTGGCGAACAGCTGGTAGGCCGAGGCATCGGGCACGTACAGGCGCAGGTCGCGGAAGTCTTCGGGGCGCAGCAGCGGCTTGCTCGACGTCACCTGCCGCGCGCCGTAGTAGACCGGGGCGACCATGCGGTTGCCGCTCTTCTCGTTGTAGCCCTTCATCAGCTCCGCGAGCAGCGGGCTGGCGAGGTACTTGCGCATGTGGTCCAGGTCCTTGAAGGCGAAGGGGTAGCTGCCCAGGCGCAGCGGCGGATAGCCCTCGGCCAGGGTGGCCTGCCCCACATAGGCGATCTGCATGGAATCGTTCGCGAGCATCAGGGCGAAGTCGCCTTCCTGCCCCAGCTTGGACGAGGGCACCACCTCGATCTTGATCTTGCCCTCGGACTGCTCGGCAATCTTGCGGGCCGCCAGCTCCGCCTGCTGATGGAAGATGCTGGCGGGCTCGAAGACATGGCCCCACTTGAACTGCAGCACCTGAGCCTGGGCGGCCGCGACGCCGCCCATGGCCATCAACAGGGCACCGAACCGGCGCCACGGCAAGAAGCTTTTCATGAACTCTCCCTCTGGTTGAGAAGGTCAACCCAGTGCAAATTGCGCGCCAGAGCAAGGGTTGACCACCGGAAGACGCCGGCAAAGGGATCGTAAAGATTTGAAACAAAGGTGGTAATCGGGTTTGCCCGACTGCGGACCGGCGTGGACGACTTGGCTGCCGGCGTCATGGTGGCAAGCCCGCGAATCGGCCGAGCAGCTCCAGGCCGAAGTGGCCCGCTGGAATAAAGTCATCGCCGAGTCCAACATCAAGTCCGACGAATAAGCAGCACAGGCACCCCATGTCCGAATCCCCCTTCGAACCCGACGACAGCACCGACAACCCCGGCGCAGGCATGCGCAAGGGCCTGACCAGCTACGGCGACCGCGGCTTCTCGCTCTTCTTGCGCAAGGCCTTCATCAAGGGCGCGGGCTACACCGACGCCGCGCTCGACCGCCCCGTGGTCGGCATCGCCAACACCGGCAGCGCCTACAACCCCTGCCATGGCAACGCGCCGCAGCTCATCGAGGCCGTGAAGCGCGGCGTGATGCTCGCGGGCGGCCTGCCGATGGACTTTCCCACGATCTCGGTGCATGAAAGCTTCGCGGCACCGACCAGCATGTACCTGCGCAACCTGATGTCGATGGACACCGAGGAAATGGTGCGCGCACAGCCCATGGATGCCGTGGTGCTGATCGGCGGCTGCGACAAGACCGTGCCCGCGCAGCTGATGGGCGCGGCCTCCGCCGGCCTGCCGTCGATCCAGCTCATCACGGGCTCGATGCTCACGGGCAGCCACCGCGGCGAGCGCGTGGGCGCCTGCACCGACTGCCGGCGCTACTGGGGCAGGTACCGCGCGGGCGAGATCGACGGCGAGGAAACCGCCGACGTCAACAACCAGCTCGTGGCGAGCGTGGGCACCTGCTCGGTGATGGGCACGGCCAGCACCATGGCCTGCATCGCAGAGGCGCTGGGCATGACGATGCCGGGGGGCGCATCGCCACCCGCCGTCACGGCCGACCGCATCCGCATCGCCGAGCAGACCGGCGCGCAGGCGGTGCAGATCGCACGCGAGCGGCTCACCATCGACAAGGTGCTGACACCGGCCGCTTTCGAGAATGCGATGCGCGTGCTGCTGGCCATCGGCGGCTCGACCAACGGCATCGTGCACCTCGCGGCCATCGCCGGGCGCATGGGCCTCGACATCGATCTCCACGCGCTGGACCGCATGGGCCGCGAGACACCGGTGCTGCTGGACCTGAAGCCCTCGGGCCAGCACTACATGGAAGACTTCCACGCGGCCGGCGGCATGGCCACGCTGCTGCGCGAACTCAAGCCGCTGCTGCACCTCGACGCGCTCACGGTCACGGGCCGGACGCTGGGCGAGGAAATCGAGCGCAGCGGACCGGGCTTCCGGCAGGACGTGGTGCGGCCCGCCAGCCGGCCGATCTACCCGCAAGGCGGCATCGCGGTGCTGTGGGGCAACCTGGCGCCCGGCGGCGCGATCATCAAGCAGTCGGCCGCCGACCCCGAGCTCATGGAACACGAAGGCCGCGCCGTGGTGTTCGAGAACGCCGAAGACCTGGTGACCCGCATCGACAGCGACGAACTCGACGTGACGGCCGACGACGTGCTGGTGCTCAAGAACATCGGCCCCAAGGGTGCGCCGGGCATGCCCGAAGCGGGCTACATCCCGATTCCGCGCAAGCTCGCGCGGGCCGGCGTGAAGGACATTGTGCGCATCTCCGACGGCCGCATGAGCGGCACGGCCTTCGGCACCATCGTGCTGCACGTCACGCCGGAGTCGGCCATCGGCGGGCCGCTGGCTTACGTGCGCAACGGCGACCGCATCCGGCTCAGCGTGGCGAACCGCGAGATCTCGCTGCGGGTGCCGGACGACGAACTGGCACGCCGCGCCAAGGAAACGGTGGTGGTCGAACCCACCGCCGACCGCGGCTACAAGAAACTGTTCCTGCAGACCGTGACGCAGGCCGACAAGGGCGTGGACTTCGACTTTCTGCGTGCGCCGAACACGATCGGCAAGGTGCCCCGTTGAACCGGGGGCGTATCCATCGGCGCGGCTGTGCAGCCGCGCGCTCTTTTCCTACTTCTGGATGTCGCCCAGGCAGAGGTACTTGATCTCGACGTAGTCGTCCATGCCGTGGTGCGAGCCCTCGCGCCCCAGGCCGGACTGCTTCACGCCGCCGAACGGCACATGCTCGGTGGCGATCACGCCGGCATTGATGCCGACCATGCCGTATTCGAGCGCTTCCGCCACGCGAAAGATGCGGCCCACGTCGCGGGTGTAGAAGTAGCTCGCCAGGCCGAACTCGGTGTTGTTCGCCGCGTCGATGCCGTCCTGCTCGGACTTGAAGCGGAACACCGGTGCGAAGGGGCCGAAGGTTTCCTCCCGCGCGCACAGCATGTCGGACGTGGCCTCGGCAATCACGGTCGGTTCGAAGAACTGGCCCTGGATCCGGTGGCCGCCCGCCAGCACCCTGCCGCCTTTGGCAACCGCGTCGTCGACATGGCGCTGCACCTTGTCGACGGCTGCGTCTTCGATCAGCGGCCCCTGCATCACGCCGTCTTCGAAACCGTTGCCGACCTTGAGCGCCTTGACCTTGGCCGAGAATTTCTCGACGAAGGCGTCATAGATGCCGTCCTGCACATACAGCCGGTTCGCGCACACGCAGGTCTGGCCGGCGTTGCGGTACTTGCTGGCCATGGCGCCTTCGACCGCCGAATCCACGTCCGCATCGTCGAACACCAGGAAAGGCGCATTGCCGCCGAGTTCGAGCGACAGCTTCTTGACCGTCGGCGCGCACTGGCTCATCAGGATGCGGCCGACTTCGGTGGAGCCGGTGAAGCTCAGGTGGCGCACGACGTCGCTCTCGCACAGTTCCTTGCCGATGGCGATGCTGTTGCCGCTGTCGGCCGTGAGCACGTTGAGCACGCCCGCGGGAATGCCGGCCCGCACAGCCAGCTCGGCCGCGGCCAGCGCGGTCAGCGGCGTGAGTTCGGCGGGCTTGATGATCACCGTGCAGCCGGCAGCCAGCGCCGGCGCCACCTTGCGGGTGATCATGGCCAGCGGAAAGTTCCACGGCGTGATCGCCGCGCACACGCCGATGGCCTGCTTCATCACCAGCAGGCGGCGGTTGTTGTCGAACTGCGGCAGGACCTCGCCGTTCACGCGCTTGGCTTCTTCGGCAAACCACTCGACGAAGCTCGCGCCGTACACGACCTCGCCCTTGGCCTCGGCAAAGGGCTTGCCTTGCTCGGCGGTCATCAGGCGGCCCAGGTCTTCGGTGTTGGCGATCAGCAGGTCGAACCACTTGCGCAGCACGATGCTGCGCTCCTTGCCGGTCTTGCCGCGCCAGGCGGCAAGCGCCTTGTTGGCGGCGGCAATGGCGAGCGCGGCGTCCGCGCGCGTGAGGTTGGCCACATCGACCAGCTTCTGGCCGGTCGCCGGGTCGTTCACGTCGAAGCGGCTCGCGCCCTTTGTCCATTCGCCGGCGATCAGCGCATCGGTCTTGAGCAGGGTCGGGTCGTTCAGCAGTGAGAGAGGGGAAGTCTTCGTGTCCATGTTGTCGTGTTGTCTCGGGAGAAGATGAATAGCCGGTGTCAGCGGAAAGGTACACCGGGGAGTACGCAGAGCATTTCGTAGAGCAGATTGGCCCCGAGCAGCGCAGTGTTTCCACTCGTGTCGTAGGGCGGGCTGACTTCCACCAGGTCGGCGCCCACCACGTTCAGCCCGCGGCAGCCGCGCACGATCTCCAGCGCCTGCGGCACGGTGAGCCCGCCGATCTCGGGCGTGCCGGTGCCGCCGGCGAACGACGGATCGATGCCGTCGATGTCGAAGCTGATGTAGACCGGATGCGTCGGCCCGATGCGCTCGCGCACCTGCGCCATCAGCGGCGCCAGCGACTGGTACCAGACCTCGTGCGCCTGCACCACGGTGAAGCCCTGTTCGCGCGGCCAGTCGAAATCGTCCGCTGCATAGCCGGTGCCGCGCAGGCCGATCTGCCAGACCTTGTCGCAGGCCAGCAGGCCCTCTTCGACGGCGCGCCGGAACGGTGTGCCGTGCGCGATGCGCTCGCCGAACATGTCGTCGTTCACGTCCGCATGCGCATCCACATGCACCAGCGCAACCGGGCCGTGCCTGCGCGCCACCGCGCGCAGGATCGGCAGCGCGATGGTGTGGTCGCCGCCGAGCGTCAGCGGCGCGCAGCCGGCGGCCAGCACCGTGTCGTAGAAGGCCGAGATGATGTCGACCGACTTGTCGAGCGAGTAGGTGTTGATCGGCACGTCGCCCAGGTCGGCCACGTTCAGCCGGTCGAAAGGCGCCGCGCCGGTGGCCATGTTGTAGGGCCGCAGCAGCGCCGACTCGGCGCGGATCTGGCGCGGCCCGAAGCGCGCACCCGGGCGGTTGGAAGTACCGATGTCCAGCGGCACGCCGATGAACGCCGCGTCCAGCCCCTCCGGGGAAGTTGCAGCCGGCAGCCGCATCATCGTGCCGGGGCCGGCGAAGCGCGGCATCGTGTTGCCGCCGAGCGGCTGGTTCGGTGTCGGGGTGGCGGGCATCGTGTGCTTGGGGGTTCAGCGCCGCCGGCCGCGCAGCCATTCGAGCGCGAGCAGCAGCGTGGTGGTGAAGATGATCAGCAGCGTCGCCACGGCGGCGATGGTGGGCGAGATGTTCTCGCGGATGCCGGTGAACATCTGGCGCGGCAGCGTGACCTGGTCCGGCCCCGCGAGGAACAGCGTGACCACCACTTCGTCGAACGAGGTGGCGAAGGCGAACAGCGCGCCCGAGATCACGCCCGGCGCAATCACCGGCAGCGTGATGCGCATGAAGGTCCTGAACGGTGTTTCGCCCAGGCTCAGCGATGCGCGCACCAGGTTCTGGTTGAAGCCGGCCAGCGTGGCGAGCACGGTGGTCAGCACAAAAGGCGCACCGAGTGCCGCATGCACCACGATCAGCCCGATGTAGGTGTCGGCCAGGCCGATGGGCGCGAAGTAGAGGTAGGTGGCGACGCCCACCACCACGATCGGCACCACCATCGGCGAGATCAGCACGCTCATCAGCAGGCCCTTGAAGGCAAAGCTCGTGCGAGACAGGCCCACCGCCGCCAGCGTGCCCAGCACGGTGGCCAGCACCGTGGCGGCCGGCGCGACGATGAAGCTGTTGCGCGCCGCGCGCGCCCATTCGGGCGAATCGAAGAGGTTGCGATACCACCGCAGCGACCAGCCCGGGATCGGGTAGGCCAGGAACGAGCTGTCGGAGAACGACAGCGGAATCACCACCAGGATCGGCGCCAGCAGAAAGGCCAGCACCGCGACGCAGCCGGCGCGCACCAGCCACCAGCCGAGCTTGTCGGCGAAGGTGGCGTAGGCCGGGAATTGAGGAAGCTTCAGCATGCTTTTTTGTCTTTCGTGCCGGTCAGCCCAGGCTCAGCTCGGCCTTGCCGATGCGGCGGTACACCGCATACAGCACCAGCGTGGCGGCCAGCAGCACGGCGCCCAGCGCGCAGGCCATGCCCCAGTTGATTTCCACGTTGGTGTAGCGCGCGATGTAGTAGCTCAGCATCTGGTCGTCCGCGCCGCCGAGCAGCGCCGGCGTCACGTAGTAGCCGATGGCCAGGATGAAGACCAGCAGCGCACCGGCGCCGATGCCCGGATAGGTCTGCGGCACGTACACCCGGAAAAAGGCCGCCAGCGGCGAGCTGCCCAGCGAGACGGCCGCACGCAGGTAGGTGGGCGGCACGCTCTTCATGACGCTGTAGAGCGGCAGGATCATGAACGGCAGCAGGATATGCACCATCGCGATGATCACGCCGGTGCGGTTGAACAGCAGCGCCAGCGGATGGTCGATCAGGCCGATGCCCATGAGGCCGCGGTTGACCAGGCCCTCGGACTGCAGCAGCACGATCCAGGCCGCCACGCGCACCAGGATGGAAGTCCAGAACGGCACCAGCACCAGGATCATCAGCACGTTGGCCTTGCGCGCCGGCAGTGTCGACAGCCACCAGGCCAGCGGATAGGCCAGCAGCAGGCAGAAGAAGGTGACCACGGCGCTGATCTGGAAGGTGCGCAGCAGGATGCCGGCAAAGGCGCGCTGGTCGGCAGGCATGCGCTCCACCTCGCCCGCCACATTGCGCCGCAGGTCGACCGAGGCGAGCAGGTAGTCGGGTGTCCAGCGCGATCCGTTCTTTGCAATGGCCTGCCAGAACGGCACCTCGCCCCAGCGCGGATCGATCTCCAGCATGCGGGCCTTGATTTCTTCCGGCGTGCCGGCAATCGGCAGCGCCCTGAAGGTGCCCATCACGAGCGAGCGGGCGCCCGCGATCTCGGTGTTGAGGCGGCGCGCGAGTGCGCCCGCATCGGAGCTGTCGGGCAGCTGGCCGAGGTCGGCCGCGATGGCGGCATAGGCCGCGGGCGCGGGCGCCTCCTTGCGGCTCCATCCGTCGAGTGCGCGCACGGTGCGCGGCAGCGCATTGGCCACCTCGGGGTTCTCGACCGCGCGCTGCAGCAGCGCCACGATGGGCACCAGCAGCGTCAGCAGCAGAAACACCAGCAGCGGCGCCGTGAGCGCGAAGGCGCGCCACTTGCGGCGCGACTCGGCGCGCGCCAGCGCACGCCGGAGCTCGCCGGGTGGCGCCTCTGCCGGGACCTGGGGGACAGACATTGCCGCGTGCATGGCCTCTTGCCTGCTTACTGCGTGGCCCAGGACGCGAAGCGCTTCTCGAGCGCCTCGCCCTGGTCAGCCCAGAAGCCGACGTTGAACTGCAGCGCGTCCTTGGCGTTGGTCGCCGAGGTCGGCAGGTCGGCCAGCACCTTGGGGCTGAGCGAAGCCAGTGCCTTGGTGTTGGCGGGACCGTAGGCGATGTTCTGGGCATAGACCGCCTGGTTGGCCGGCTGCATCACGAACTGGATGAACTTCAGCGAGGCTTCCTTGTTCGGTGCGCCCTTCGGAATCACCAGGTAGTCGAGGTCGTAGATGCCGCCCGGCCAGTAGATCTTGAGGTCGCGGCCTTCGCGGTTGGCCGCGTCGATGCGGCCGTTGTACACGGTGGTCAGCACCACGTCGCCGGCCACCAGGAACTGCGGCGGCTGTGCGCCGGCTTCCCACCACTGGATGTTCGGCTTGAGTTCGGTGAGCTTCTTGAACGCGCGGTCGGCGCCGTCCTTGGTGGCGAGCACCTTGTAGACATCGGCCGGCTTCACGCCGTCGGCCATGAGCGCGAACTCGAGGTTGTAGCGCGCGCCCTTGCGCATGCCGCGCTTGCCCGGGATCTTCTTCACGTCCCAGAAATCGGCCCAGCTGGTGGGCGCGGTCTTGAGCTTTTCGCCGTTGTAGGCCATCACGGTCGACCACACGAACAGGCCGACGCCGCAATCGGTGACCGCGGCCGGCAGGAAGTCGGCCTTGCTGCCGATCTTCGAATAGTCGAGCTTCTCGAACAGGCCCTCGTCGCAGCCGCGCGCCGCGTCGGGCGATTCGACCTCGACCACGTCCCAGGTGACCTTCTTGGTCTCGACCATGGCCTTGATCTTGGCCTGTTCGCCGTTGTATTCGACCGGAATGATCTTGGTGCCGGTCTTCTCGTAGGGCTCGTAGTAGGCCTTCTTCTGGGCGTTGGCGTTGGCGCCACCGAAATTGACCACGGTGAGCTGCTGCTGGGCAAAGGCAGGCAGCGCGAAGCTGGCGGCGACGGTGCAGGCGAGGAGAGTCTTTTTCATGGTGGGTATCTTCCTGGGTGATGAACGAGAACGGGAACGAGAAACGAGACTGGATTCAGAGCGCATAGATGCGCGCATGCGCAACCGGAAATTCGAGCACCACCGATTCGCCGGCCTGCGGCGCGGCGGTGCCGCCCGCGCCGGTCAGCGGCAGCTTCACGGTGGCTTCGGCCTGGCCGCCGCCCACGCTGCAGAGCAGCCGCAGGTGGTCGCCGAAGTAGATGACACGCGCCACCTCGGCGGCGAGCATGTTGGCGCCCTGCGCGTCCGGCCGGCGGTGCAGCACCACGCGCTCGGGGCGGATGCAGGCCTCGACGGCCGTGCCCGCGGCCGCACCGCTGACGTTGAGCCCGTGCARCACGCGGCCATCGGGGAGCGTCATTTCGGCGTGCTCGCCGCCACGGCTCAACTGGCCCTTGAGCACGGTGTTGTCGCCGACGAAGCCAGCCACGAAACGGTTGGACGGCGTCTCGTACAGCCGGCCGACCGTGTCCAGCTGCTGGATCACGCCTTCGTTGAACACCGCCACGCGGTCGCTCATGGTGAGCGCCTCGCCCTGGTCGTGCGTCACGTAGACGAAGGTCACGCCCAGCTGGCGGTGCAGGTCCTTGAGCTCGATCTGCATGTGTTCGCGCAGCTGCTTGTCGAGCGCGCCGAGCGGCTCGTCCATCAGCACCAGCTGGGGTTCGAACACCAGCGCGCGCGCCAGCGCCACGCGCTGCTGCTGGCCGCCCGAGAGCTGGCCGGGCAGCCGGTCGGTCATGCCGCGCAGCTGCACCATGTCGAGCGCGCGCTGCACGCGGCGCTGCTGCTCGTCCTTCGACACCTTGCGCACCGTCAGCGGATAGGCCACGTTCTGGCCCACGCTCAGGTGCGGAAACAGCGCGTAGTTCTGGAACACCATGCCGAAGTGCCGCTTGTGCGGCGGCGTGCCGGTGATCTGCTTGCCGTCGAGCAGGATCTCGCCGGAGGTCGGCGACTCGAAGCCCGCCAGCATCATCAGCGTGGTGGTCTTGCCCGACCCCGAGGGCCCGAGCAGGCTCAGGAACTCGCCACGGTGGATGTCCAGATCGAGCTGGCGCACCACCAGGTGTTCGCCGTCGTAGGTTTTCTGGACGCGCTGGAAGCGCACCAAGGGTTCGTCTGTCATGGAGGATTTCAGGATAGGGTCGATCAGCGCAGYGCGGCGAAGCTGTCCGCGAGAAGCGCCAGGCCTTCGTCCACAAGCAAGTCGGATGCCGTCAGCGGCACCAACACGCGAATTACATTGCCGTAGGTGCCGCATGACAGCAGGATTAACCCGCGCCGCGCCGCCTCCGCAACCACCTGGCGGGTCAGCACGGCATCGGGCCGGGCGGTGTCGCCCTGCTCGAACAGCTCGATGGCCACCATGGCGCCGAGCCCCCGCACATCGCCGATGGCCGGCACGCCGGCCGCGATGCGGCGCAGGCCGGCCGTGAGCCGCTCGCCCAGCGCCCTGCTGCGCGCCAGCAATTGCTCGTCGTCGAACACCTTGAGCACCGCGAGCGCCGCGGCGCAGCCGATGGGGCTGCCGGCATAGGTGCCGCCCAGGCCGCCGGGCGCGGGCGCGTCCATCACCTCGGCCCGGCCCACCACGCCGGAGATCGGGAAGCCGCCCGCCATCGACTTGGCGGTGGTGATCAGGTCGGGCGCCACGGGCCATTGCTCGCTGGCGAACCAGGTGCCGGTGCGGCCGGCGCCGGTCTGCACCTCGTCGGCAATGATCAGGATGCCGTAGCGGTCCGCCAGCGCCCGCAGGCCTTCGACGAAGTCGTTGGGCGCCACGTAGAAGCCGCCCTCCCCCTGCACCGGCTCCAGGATGAAGGCGGCCACGCGTTCGGGCTCGATGTCGTTCTTGAACAGCAGCTCGACCGAGTGCAGGGCATCGTCCACGCTCACGCCGTGCAGCGCATTCGGATACAGCGCATGGAACACCTCGCCCGGGAACGGGCCGAAGCCGACCTTGTAGGGCGCGACCTTGCCGGTCAGGCCGAGCGTCATCATCGTGCGGCCGTGGTAGCCGCCGTTGAAGGCGATGATGCCGGGCCGCCGGGTGTAGGCGCGGGCGATCTTGACCGCGTTCTCGACCGCCTCGGCGCCGGTGCTCAGGAAAATCGATTTCTTCGCGAACTGGCCCGGCGCCAGCGCGTTCAGGCGCTCGGCCAGCTCCACATAGGGCTCGTAGGCCAGCACCTGGAAGCAGGTGTGCGAGTAGAGATCGACCTGCACCTTCACCGCGGCGCTGATCTCCGGGTGGCAGTGGCCGGTGTTGAGCACCGCGATGCCGCCGGCGAAATCGATGTAGCGGCGCCCCTCGACGTCCCACAGCTCGGCGTTGGCGGCCCGGCTGACGAAGATTTCATGGGCCTGGCCGACGCCGCGGGCGACGGCCGCGCTGCGGCGGGCCATGAGGGCGGCATTGCTGAGATGGGGTTCACGCTGCATGGGTACGACCTGTGCTTTGAAGAAGGAATGCCGGCACTCTAGGTCGCGCGAATCGATCCAGCCATGTACACCGGAAGTGATCGCCCGGAAGACTGTACTGGTCTTGTATCCTGTACATACTTTCCTCAATATGGTGCAGGCCGGTCTGCCGGAGACACCCCAATGCTCATTCTTCGCCCCGAACAGCCGACGCCCCTGGTAAGCCAGATCGTGGAAGGGCTGCGCGGACTGATCGGCTCCCAGAAGCTCAAGGCCGACAGCAAGCTGCCGTCGATCCGCGCCTTTGCCGCGGCCCACGGCGTCAGTGTTTTCACGGTGGTCGAGGCCTACGACCGGCTGGTGGCCCAGGGCCTGCTGGTCTCGCGCGCCAACGCGGGCTTCTTCGTCAAGCGGCGCAGCGAGGACAGCGCCGCCGGCGCGGCCAGCGCCCCCCGCCCAGACCCGCGCTTCGACGCCCGCTGGTACCTGCAGCAGATCTTCGAGAACCGCAACCTCCCGCTCAAGCCCGGCTGCGGCTGGCTGCCGCACGACTGGCTGTTCGAGGACGGCATGCGCCGGAGCCTCCGCCACCTGGCCTCCGAAGGCACCGACATCGGCGGCTACGGCCTGCCCTTCGGCCACATGGCGCTGCGCATGGCGACGGCCGAAGCGCTGTCGGAGCAGCAGATCGTGGTCGAGGCCGCCCAGGTCCTGCTGACCCAGGGCTCCAGCCAGGCGCTGGACCTGGTGGCGCGCCGCCTGCTCAAGCCGGGCGACTCGGTGCTGGTGGACGACCCGGGCTATCCGAACCTGATGTACATGCTGCGCTTCCTGGGGGTGGAGCTCGTCGGCGTGCCGCGCATCCCCACCGGCTACGACATGCCCGCGCTCGAGGCGCTGCTCGCGGTGCACCGGCCCAAGGCGTTCTTCACCCAGCCCCGCTTGCAGAGCCCGACCTGCTCGATGGCATCGCTGCCGCAACTGGTGCAGCTGCTGCAGCTGGCCCAGACGCACGACTTCACGCTGGTCGAGAACGACATCTATGCCGAGATGGACGCATCGATGCGTCCCTCGCTCGCCAGCCTGGGGCAGCTGCGCCGCGTGGTCTACGTCAGCAGCTACTCGAAGACCATCTCGCCGAACATCCGCGTCGGCTACGTGGTCGCCCAGCCGGAGCTGCTCGAAGACCTGGCGCAGCTCAAGATGGTCTCGGGCCTCACCTCGTCCGACGTCACCGAGCGCCTGGCCTTCGGCACCGTGACCGACGGCCGCTGGCGCAAGCACCTCAAGTCCCTGCGCGAACGCCTCGCCCAGGCACAGGGCAGCGTGGCACGGCGGCTCGACGCGCTGGGCTTCGAGCTGTTCCATGAAGCGGCGGCCGGCATGTACCTGTGGGCCCGGCACCCGGACATTGCCGACAGCGCCGAACTCTCGCGGCGCGCCGCGGTGGAGGGAATCATGCTCGGCCCGGGCCAGCTGTTCCTCGTCAACCCGCATCCCACCGGATGGCTGCGCTTCAACGTGGCCTTCAGCGAAGACGAGCGGCTCTGGCGTTTCCTGGAGCGCAGCATCGCCCAGCAGAGCCACGAGCTGGCAGCGGAAGACGACGGCTGAAGAGGCGCTGCGCCGCCGCCACGGTCACTGTCCCGTCACGGGGCAACCCTAGCATCCGCCGGCCTCGACCTCTTCAACATCCAAGAACCACCTATGAAAACGAGCGTTCCCACGCCCGCGCCCCGTCCGCTGCGCACCGTCATCGCGGCCCTCGGCGGCAGCCTCGTCATGGCCGCCTGCGGCGGCGGCGGTGGCAGCGGGCCGGTGTTTCCGATCATTCCGCCGGCACCCGCACCAGCGCCCGCACCGGCCCCCCAACCCGCACCGCTGGGCACGCTCGACGGCTCCGTGCCGCTGGTCATCGGCCACCGCGGCCTGCCGGGGCTGTTCCCCGAAGAAACCCAGAAGGCCTACGAGGCCGCAGCCGATGCCGGCGCCGACTCGCTCGAAACCGACCTGCACCTCACCAAGGACTGCGTGCTCGTGGCGCGCCACAACCCCTGGCTCAGCGACAACACCAACATCGCCGACGTTGCCAAGACCAACAGCACCGTGGCGGCGCGCAAGCGCACCGTGCCCGGCGTGCTGGTCGACGTGAAGTACCCGCCCGTGCCCGAGAACGGCCCGCCGAAGTACCTGAGCGACCTGACCGACCCCAACGACCCGAAGTCGGTGCTCAAGTCGCTCGTCGTCGACGGCGAGGACCACACCAACGACTGGTCGATCACCGACTTCACGATGGCCGAGCTCAAGCAGTGGATTGCCGGCACCACTTACGACGCCCGCGACCTGCGCCCGACCGAGCTCAACGGCAAGCTGCCGATCCTGAGCTTCCAGGAGGTGATCGATATCGCCAAGGCGAAAGCCAAGGCCACCGGCCGCACGATCACCGTGTACCCCGAGACCAAGAACCCGATCTGGAACAACGCGCAGGCCATCGCCAACGGCTGCGGCCCGGCGGGCAGCCACCCGCTCGAGGACGCGCTGCTCAAGGTCATGAACTTCAACGACCTCAACCGCAAGGACGCGCCGATCTTCGTGCAGAGCTTCGAGCCCGACAGCCTGAAGTACCTGCGCGCTGCCGGCATGAAGGCCCGCGCGGTGCAGCTGGTCGACGGCAACGACGTCAACTACCAGACCGGCGCGATGATCTACGTCACCACCGACGTCTACACCTTCGTCGACGGCCGCCCCTACAGCTGGACGCTGGCCGGCAACCCGAAGTGGTTCGGCGAAATGCTCACGCCCGCGGGCCTCGCCGAGATCAAGACCTATGCCGACGGCGTGGGTCCCTGGAAGCCGCAGGTGATGGCGCACACCATCGTGCCTTTCGTCGCGGGCAAGGGCCTGGCCGACGTCAACACCATCAAGCCCACCAGCTTGATCGCCGATGCCCACAAGGCCGGCCTGTTCGTCCACAGCTACACCTTCCGCAACGAGGCCAAGTACCTCGCGGGCGTCTACAAGGGCGACCCGGCGGCCGAGTACCTGGCCTACTTCCGCGCCGGCATCGACGGCGTGTTCTCGGACTTCGCGAACACGGCCTTCGCGGCGCGCACGGCCTACCTGAAGGAAACCGGCCGCTGAGGCTCGGCAGGATGTACCCCGGCGAGCGGCTCAACGGCTACAGCCACCTGCTGGGCCTGGTGCTCGCACTGCTGGCCGCGGCCTTGCTGCTCGCCAAGACCGTGCCCACCGGCGACCCCGCGCGCATTGCGGGGGCGCTGGTGTTCTCGCTTTCCGCGGTGGCGTTGTACGCGGCCTCCACGCTGTTCCACAGCACGCGCGGCCGCCTGAAGCGGGTGTGGGAGCGGGTCGACCACTGCGCCATCTACCTGCTGATCGGCGGCACCTACACGCCCTTCGCGCTCGTCACGCTGCAGGGCCTCTGGGGCTGGCTGCTGCTCGCGACGATCTGGGGTGCGGCGTTCTATGGCATCTGGCGCGAGCTGCAGCCGGTGCAGGGCGATGCGCCGAGGAAGCCATCGCTGGGGCTGTACATCGGCATGGGCTGGCTCGGCGTGCTGGCCGCCGTACCGCTCGCGGCGAAGCTCGAAAGCGGCGGGCTGGCATGGCTGCTGATCGGCGGCGTGCTCTACACCGCGGGCACCGTGTTCTACCGCAACCGCCAGGGCTTCCGGCATGCGCACGGCGCGTGGCACCTGTTCGTGCTGGCGGGGACGGCGAGCCACTATGTGGCGGTCGGGTGGTTCGTGCTGTAGCGGTACAACTCGGTTTTCCATAGCGCCTGACGCCGCATCGCAATGCATGAAACCGGCACGAAGGTTGGGGATTGTTGTTCGGGGTGCGTGCACAGGCCACCGGGTGCTCCCCTCCGCGAATGTCCCCCGCTTCGCTCCTCCTTTATTTCGCTGCGGGGAGCACCCGGTGCCCTGTGCACGAGGGGCGCGGCTGTTGTGCTGGCCGATCAACCGCTGCTCTGAGCGATCACGCCGATGGGGTGCCTTGCGCAGCGAAATAAAGGAGGAGGCATGCGGCCCTAGGCCGCGCCGGGGGACATTCGCGGAGCAAGGTACCCCGTCGGCGTGAGCGCGCCCCGAATGCCCCCAACGCGACGAATCGAAAAGCAGGGTTTTATTTCAGTTCAACGCCCCCACTGCAATGCGCGTCGCGGACGCCACGACGTCGTTGCGCCCCTTTGCGCCCTTCTCCGGAAATGTCAGGTAGACCGCCAGTACCAGCGGTGCGCCGGCCGGTGGCCACAGCACGCCGACGTCGTTCGTGGTGCCGTACGAGCCCGCTCCGGTCTTGTCGCCCACCTTCCAGCCGGCCGGCACGCCGGCCAGGAAACGCTCCGTGCTGGTGGTGTTGCCCAACAGCCAGGTCTTGAGTTGCTCGCGCTGCGCCGTGCCGAGCGCGTTGCCCAGCACCAGCCGCTGCACGCTGGCCGCCATGGCCGCGGGCGTGGTGGTGTCGCGCAAATCGCCGGGGATGGCGGTGTTGAGTTCGGTCTCCCAGCGATCGAGCCTGAAGATGTCGTCGCCGGAAGAACGCGCGAAGGCCGTCACCGCGGGCGGGCCGCCCAGGATCTTCATCAGCAGGTTGGCCGCAGCGTTGTCGCTGTACTGGATGGTGGCGGCGCAAAGCTCGGCCACCGTCAGGCCGGCCGCGAGATTTTTCTCGGTGATGGGCGAGTTGGAGATCAGGTCGCCCTTGCTGTAGTTGACGCGCCGCGCGAGCAGACCGCCCTCCTTGGCGCTGCGTTCGAGGATGGCCGCGGCCAGCACGAGCTTGAAGGTGCTGCAGAACGGAAAGCGCTCGTCCGCACGGTGCTGCACGCGCGCGCCGGTTGCGGTGTTGAAGCCGGCGACGCCAAGCCGGCCGCCCGATGCGCTTTCGAGCGCGGCGAGCTGTGCCGCTGCGTCCTGCTGCAGCCCCTTGGCGGACCATGCGGTGCAGGCGCTCGCCAACGGCAGGACGGAAGCGGCGAGCAACAGGGTGCGGCGATGTACGGGAGGATTCATTGGTTTTTCTGGCGAGTGGATGGAACGAGCCCGGATCGTAGGAGCGCCGTCGCACAGGCCCAAGCGCCATGCCGTTCATTGGCGTCTCGCGTGTATCGGGTGTAACGGGAAATATTCATTCAACCTTATGGTTGAATGTTTTTGAAAGATGTCTATATTCAACTTCATGGTTGAACCTGATGACGATCGACTCGATGCCGTGTTCCGGGCCCTCGCCGACAGCACGCGCCGCACGATGCTGCAACTGCTGGCACAGGGAGATTGCAGCGTGGGCGAGCTCGGCGCACCGTTTCGCATGTCCTTCGCGGGCGCGTCCAAGCACGTGAAGACGCTGGAAAACGCAGGCCTGGTGTCGCGCACCGTGCAGGGCCGCGCGCATGTCTGCCGGCTGGAGCCCGCTGCACTGGCCACGGCCGATGCCTGGCTGCGCTGCTACGACGGCTTCTGGAACAACCGGCTCGACGCGCTGGCGCAGGAACTGCGGCGCGAAGAGAAATTGCGCAAGTGATCTTCCTTTCTTCCTCACTCACAAGGAGCACATCCCCATGACGAGCAAGCACAGCCTCGGCCGGCAGATCGAACCCGGCACCCTGCGCATGGAACGCACGCTGCCCGCGCCCATCGAGCGCGTGTGGGCCTACCTGACCGACCCCGACAAACGCGCCACCTGGCTGGCCGGCGGCACCATGGCGCAGAAACCGGGCGAGATGTTCGACCTGCGTTTCAACCACACCGAACTCACCGGCGAGGAAGCCCCCGACCGCTACGCCGAATGCCGCCAGCCGATCGTGCAGAAGTCGCGGCTGGTGCGCATGCAGGCGCCGACGCTGCTGACGATCAGCTGGGACGAAGGGCCGGCACCGTCGGAAGTCACCTTCGAGCTCACGCCGCAGGGCGACACCACGCAACTCGTGCTCACGCACAGGCGGCTGGCCAGCCGCAAGGACATGCTCAGCGTGGCCGGCGGGTGGCACGCGCATGTCAATGTGCTCATCGAAGTGCTGGCCGGGCGCAAGCCGCAGGACTTCTGGACGAACCTCCTCGCGGTCGAGAAGGACTACGAAGCGCACATCCGCTGAACCAGCGCGTTCCTCTCTCTTTCATTTCTCTCGCACGGGGCCTTCGGGCCCCGTTTTTCATGGGCCTTGACGTTTGCGGGTTTGTCAAACCGCTGTCACCCAGGACACGCAACATCCGAGGCATTGAGAGTATTTGTGTGATTTTTTGTAAATGCACTCGCATCCACAAGCACAGGCAAATGCTCATGTTCCGCCGGCGCAGCCGCGGGTACGCATCGCAAGAATTCGAGGGAAAACATGATCAGAGGAATGAACGCGCGCCGCGCATTGGCGGGGGGCCACATGTGCGTCCTGCTGCTTCTCGCCGCCTGCGGCGGCGGCGGGGGTGGCGGCACAGGCTTCTCGCCCATTGGCACGCCATCACCCGGCGGCGGAAACAACCCGGCCCCCACCGTCAACCAGGGCAGGAGCGGGCCCAAGGCACTCGTCGTCGAGATCGACGGCCTCACGCACGCGGCGCTTCGCGATGCCATGGCGCAGAACAAGGTGCCGGCGTTGCAAACCCTGCGCGTTGCACCGGCCTGGACCGGCGGCGCCAACGGCACACTGAGCGAACAGCGCACCACCGACGGCCCAGGCTGGGCCACGCTGCTGACCGGCACATGGGCACAGCGCCATGGCGTGCGCTGGGATACGAACGACCAGCGTATCGACGTCAAGCTCGCGCCCTCGGTCTTCGCGCTCGCCAGACAGAACAACAGGGCGGCCGGCTACAGGACGGCGTCCGTCACCGCCAGCGCGCTCTATCCGCTGCTGCTGGCGAACGAAGCCGGCTCGCTCGACAGCGCCATCGATTGCGCGGGCGCCGACGCCTGCGTCACCGACCGCACCGCGCAGCTCATCGACACCGGCTACGACCTGCTGGTGGCGCAGTACGGCGCACCGGCCACGGCGGCGGGCAGCGGCCTGAAGAGCGACGCCTACCAGCGCGCGATCGCCGACACCGCTGCCGGCGTGGGCCAGCTGCTGGTGCGCATCGCGCAGCGCACCGCCAACGACCCGAAGGAAGACTGGCTCGTGATCCTCACGAGCGGCCACGGCCTCGACGCCTTCGGCAGTGCCGCCGGCCTGCAGGACAACGACAGCAAGACCCTCTTCATCGCGAGCAACAAGACGCTCGCGGCGCAACCCGGCGTCGGCACGGCCGCGCCCACCGACACCACCCTGCTTGCGCTCGCGGCTGCGACCGACATTGCGCCGACCGTGCTGCGCCACCTCGGCGCGCTGCCCGCGGCCGCCGACTACCGCTTCAACGGCCAGGCCCTGCAGGCCGCCACGGCGCTGCGCGGCCTGTCGGCGAAGACCGGCGCGGACAAGGGCAGCGTCGAGCTGTCGTGGACGCTCGCCGGCACCACGACCGCCCCGGTGCAGGTGCTGCGCGACGGCAAGCAGGTGGCGACGCTGCCGGCCGGCTCGACCGCCTACACCGATCCCATCGCCGCCGCGAGCGACGGGCTCTACACCCACCAGTACACGGTCGTCGCCGGCGAGGCCAGCGTGGCGCTCGGCGCGCAGATCGCCTATGTCAAGCCGGCGGCACCGGAGCCGCCGGTGACGCTCGCGGCCACGCTGGCGAACGGGCTGGTCAACTACTACCCGCTCGACGCGCTGCCGGGCATCGATGCGAAGAACGCCTCCACGCTCGCACCGTGGGCGGCCGACGCCAACGGCGGCACCGTGGTCGACGACGGCTTCAAGGCGCCCTACAAGGCCAGGGCGATGCGCGTCGACAGCACCGTGAAGAACGCCAGCGGCATGGCCGGCTACCGCCTGGTGCAGAACAGCGACGTCACCACCAACCCCGCCGTCACGGCCTTCACCATCGGCTTCTGGATGCGCACCGACAACACCTGCAGCCAGGGCGTGAGCAACGGCGCAACGGTGATCGGCAACAAGAACTACACCACCGGCGGCAACGCGGGCCTGGCCATCGGCCTGTTCGGCAGTTGCGAGATCCGCTTCAACGTGGGCACGGGCAGTGCGCGCGCCGACAGCAACGGCTACAGCCTGAGCGCCGGCCAGTGGGCCTACGTGGCGGTGGTGATCGACAAAACCGCGCTCACGATGAAGGGCTACGTGATGGATCCCGTCAGGGGCATCCAGACCAACGGCACCGCCATCACGAGCGCGCTGGTCGGCAAGCTCGGCGGCCTGGGCAACGGCCTGGGCCTGAACGAGGACGGCACCGGCCTCTACTACCAACGCGAAACCTCCTCGCCGCGAGGCGCCATGGACTTCGACGACTTCGCGATCTGGAACCGCGCGCTCACGAACGACGAGCTGACCAGCATCTTCAAGTCGGGCACGCCGCTGTCGACGCTGCCCTGACCTCCTGATCACCCCCCGAGCCCCAGGACGACAACGATTCCAAAGGATCCAAATCATGCAAGTTCACCCCACTCTCTGCGCGCGCCTCGTGCCCGCGCTTGTTCTGGCCTGCGCCTTGTCCGCCTGTGGCGGCAGCGGCGGCGGCGGCGGCTTCGTCGGCGGCACGCCGACGCCCCCGACGACGCCCACCACGCCGACGCAACCCGACGCCGGCGTTGCCCCCGTGAAGAGCTGCGCACCCTGAGCCCCGCCGAACCATGTCCCACCCGAAAAACACGCCCATGACGAACTCACGCCGCAAATTCCTTACCGGCACGGCCACGACTGGCGCCGCCGCCCTTGCGCTCTCGGCCTTTCCGCCAGCCATTCGCCGCGCGCTCGCCATTCCGGCCAACAACAAGACCGGCACCATCCAGGACGTCGAGCACATCGTGGTCCTGATGCAGGAGAACCGCTCGTTCGACCACTACTTCGGCACGCTTATGGGCGTGCGCGGCTTCGGTGACCGCTTCACCATTCCGCTGCCCAAGGGGCTGGCTGTCTGGCAGCAAGGCGACGACACGGGCAAGCCCGTCCTGCCCTACCGCCTCGACAACCGGAAGGGGAATGCGCAACGCGTGAGCGGCACGCCGCATTCGTGGAACGACGGCCAGAACGCCTGGGACGGTGGGCGGATGTACCAGTGGGTGCGCTACAAGAAGACGGGCACGGCCCCCTTCACCCAGTCGATGGGCTACCTGACTGAAGCCGAGGTGCCCTTCCAGTTCGCGCTCGCCAACGCCTTCACGCTGTGCGACGACTACCACTGCAGCATGCACACGGGCACCAACTCGAACCGCATGTTCCACTGGACCGGCACCAACGGCCCGGGCGGCCAGCTCGGCGGCGGCGTCGCCGGCGTGGCATCGGTCAACAACGAGTGGGACGAGATCGGCCCCTCCACTCTCGGCTATGAATGGAAGACCTATCCAGAGCGCCTGCAGGAGGCCAAGGTCAGCTGGATCGTCTACCAGAACATGCCCGAGAACTTCGGCGACAACCCGATGGCGGGCTTCAAGCAGTACCGCCTGGCCAACGAGGCCTCGGGCAAGCCGGTGAGCAACGGCGCCGTCTCGCCGGCCTACGACCCGGCGAGCGACGATGCCGGCAATCCGCTCTACAAGGGCATCGCCAACACCATGCCCGACGGCGGCTTCCTCGAGCAGTTCCGCCAGGACATCAGGAACGGCAAGCTGCCGCAGGTGTCGTGGATCATCGCGCCCGCCACCTACTCCGAGCACCCCGGCCCGTCGAGCCCGGTGCAGGGCGGCTGGTACATCCAGGAAACGCTGGATGCACTCACCGCCGTGCCCGACGTCTGGAGCAAGACCGTGCTGCTCATCAACTTCGACGAGAACGACGGCTACTTCGACCACTACCCGTCGCCCGCCGCGCCCTCGCTGAACGCCGACGGCTCGATGGCCGGCAAGACCACGCTGCCCGAGGCCGACCTCGCCGTGGAACGCTTCACCCATCCCAAGCCGCCGGGCACCAGCAGCCAGCCCGCACCGGACGGCCGCGTCTACGGACCCGGCGTGCGCGTGCCGATGTACGTGGTCTCGCCGTGGAGCCGCGGCGGCTGGGTCAACTCGCAGGCCTTCGACCACACCTCGGTGATCCGCTTCATCGAGGCGCGCTTCGGCGTGAAGGAGCCGAACATCTCGCCGTTCCGCCGCGCGGTGTGCGGCGACCTCACGAGCGCCTTCAACTTCGTCACGCCCAACACCGAGGCGCTGCCCACGCTCGCGGGCCGAACGACCCGCACCGGCGCCGACAAGACGCGCAGCGACCAGGAAGCGCTGGCGCAGGTGCCGCTTCCGCTCGATCCGCAACTGCCGCGCCAAGCCACCGGCGCGCGCCCCTCGCGCGCGCTGCCCTACGAGCTGCACGTGAGTGCGCGCGCCGATTCGATCGGCGGCAAGGTGCGGCTGCTGTTCGCCAACAGCGGCAAGGCTGCGGCCGTGTTCCATGTGTACGACAAGCTCAACCTCGACCGCCTGCCGCGCYGCTACATGGTCGAGCCCGGCAAGCAGCTCGACGACACATGGAACCCCGCGACCGACAACAGCGGCTTCTACGACCTGTGGGTGCTGGGGCCCAACGGCTTTCACCGCCACTTCAAGGGCGACCTCAACCGGCTTCGCGCCGGCGGAGCCTCCAACCCCGAGGTGCGCGTGTGCTACGACATCGCGAACGGCAACGTGTACCTGGAGATGCTCAACGGCGGCAGCGGCGCCTGCAAGTTCACGGTGCGCGCCAAGGCCTACCGCGACGACGGCCCGTGGACTGCCACGGTGAACGGCGGCGCCAAGGCCGAACAGCTCTGGACGCTGGCCGGCAGCGGCCAGTGGTACGACTTCGCGGTCACCTGCGATGCCGATCCGGCCTTCTACCGCCGTTTTGCCGGCCGCGTGGAAACCGGCAAGCACTCGGTGAGCGATCCGGCCATGGGCCTCGCCGATCTCTGACGGCAGGCCGAGCCGCGCACCTGCATCGGGGGCGTTGGCCGGCACAATGGCACGGGTCCCCGTGCCTGCTCACATGCAACCGGGGGCGGCCGTCACACTGACGCCGCCCCTTTTCTTTTTTTCGCCGGCATTTCCATGCTCCAAGAAGAACGATTCCTGCGCATCCGCAGCCTGCTCGCCACCTTCTCGCGACTCAGCGTCGAACGCATCATGCAGGACCTCGCGGTGTCGCGCGAGACGGTGCGCCGCGACCTGCTCGAACTGGAAGGTCTGGGCGAGTTGCGCCGCGTGCACGGCGGCGCCATCGCCACCAAGGCGGAGCCCGAGCCACCTCTTGCGGTGCGGCTGGTGGTGCGCCAGCGCGAGAAGCGCGCCATCGCCAAGGCCGCCGTCGCGCTGCTGCAACCGGGGCAGACCCTCTTCATGGACGCGGGCAGCACCATGTCGATCTGCGCGGAAGAAATCGCCACGCTGAGCGGCATGACGGTCATCACCAACTCGCTGAGCATCGCGCTCAAGTTCGCGGGTGCGGGCGAGGGCCGGCTCACCGGCAACCAGACCATCCTGCTGGGCGGCCAGATCGATGTGAAGGCGCAGGCCACCTGCGGCGACACCACGGTCGAAGCCATCCGCCGCTACCGCGCCGATGTCGCGCTGCTGTCGCCGGTGGGCCTGCACGCGAAGCACGGCGCCATGAGCTTCGAGCACCACGAGGCCACCGTGGCGCGCGCCATGGCCGAGCAGGCGCAGCAGGTGGTGATCCTCGCCGACCACGCCAAGATCGGCCAGGCCAGCCGCGTGACCTACATCCGCACCGCGGACATCGATGTGGTCGTCACCGACGCCAAGGCCCGCGAACTGCCAGGCCTGTCCGCGCTGCGCAAGGCCTGCGAACGGCTGATCATCGCCTGACGCTGCGACGCCCCCCGGCTGCGGCATGATCGCGGACATGGACCACAACCGCCCGCACCCGCTCGTCATCGTCAAGCTCGGAGACACCCACGAGGCGCTGCGCGAGCGCCGCGGCGATTTCGAGAACTGGATCGCCGCCGGCCTCGACACGCAGACGCTGCCGATCCTCGTGGTCGACCCGCGCCGCGGCGACGCGCTGCCCGCGCCGGACACCCTGTCGGGTGTCGTGCTCACCGGCTCGCATGCGATGGTGTCGCACCGCGAGCCCTGGAGCGAGCGAACCGGCGAATGGCTGGCCAGGCTCGTGGCGCAGGACACGCCGGTGCTCGGCATCTGCTACGGCCACCAGCTGCTCGCGCATGCGCTCGGCGGCGAGGCAGGCGACCACCCGCAGGGCATGGAGGTCGGCACGGTGACCGTCACGCTCGACGAAGCCGCCGCCACCGACCCGCTGCTGCGCGGCCTGCCGGCGACGTTCCAGGCCCACGTGGTGCACCGCCAGAGCGCGCTGCGCCTGCCCGAGGGCGCGGTACGGCTGGCCGGCAACGCCCACGAGCCGGTCCAGGCCTTCCGCATCGGCGACAACGCCTGGGGCGTGCAGTTCCATCCCGAGTTCGACGCCGAGGCCATGCGCGGCTACATCGACCTGCTGGCCGACGACCTGAAGTCCAGCGGCGCCGACCCGGCAGCGCTGCGCGACGGCGTGGGCCGCACCGACGCGGCCGCAGGCCTGCTAGGCCGCTTCGCCCGGATCGTCGAGGCGCATCACCACCGCGCTTGAGCGGCAACAGGCTCCGTGCAGGGCGCCTGCACGGCGTCGGAGCGCGACTACAAAAGACAGCCCGCGCTTCGGTTAAGGTGCGGTCCATCCGTCGATTCCGAAGCATTTTCATGACCACTCCCTCCCCCGCGCCGGCCCGCAAGCATTTCTCGATGATCCGCGGCTTCCACCTGGCCGACGCGTTCACGCTCGGCAACGCGGCCTGCGGCGTCGGGGCGGTGTTTCTCGCCATGGCCTTCATGGCCAGCCAGTCGCTCGCGCAGTTCCTCTGGGCGGCAGCGCTCGCGCCGGCGGCCTTCATCTTCGACGTGTTCGACGGCCGCATCGCGCGCTGGCGCCAGACGCACTCGGCACTCGGGCGGGAGCTCGACTCGCTGGCCGACGTGATCTCGTTCGGCGTGGCTCCCGCCGCACTGGCCTTCGCGGCCGGCCTCGACGGCGGCTGGGACTGCGTGCTCCTGGTTTATTTCGTGTGCTGCGGCGTGAGCCGGCTCGCGCGCTACAACGTCACGGCCGAGGCGCTTTCGGCCGGCGCGGACAAGGTCAAGTATTTCGAAGGCACGCCCATCCCGACCAGCGTGGTGCTCGTGGGCGTGCTGGCCTATGCGGCCTGGCAGGGCCGCATCGGCGATGCCGTCTGGGGCGGCGCCTGGGCCATCGGCCCCTGGCTGCTGCACCCGCTCTCGCTGCTGTTCGCGCTCTCGGGCACGCTGATGATCAGCAAGACGCTGCGCATTCCCAAGTTCTGATTCCATCGAAGAAGGAGACAAATCCATGAAGTTGTATTTCGATCCGCAAAGCCGTTCGCAGGTCGCCAAGTGGATGCTCGACGAAGCGGGTGTAGCCTACGAAATCGTGCCCACCCTCATCAAGAACAAGGCACACAAGAGCCCCGAGTACCTGAAGATCAATCCGTCCGGCAAGCTGCCCGCGCTGGTCGACGGCCGCACGCGCATCTTCGAGAACGCGGCCATCTGCATGTACATCGCCGAGAAGTTCCCCGAGAAGCGGCTCGCGCCTTCCATCGGTACGCCCGAGCGCGGCCGCTACCTGTCGCTGATGGTCTATTCGACCTCGCAGCTCGAGCCCTCGATGGGCGACAGCCTGCTCCACATCCGCAGCAACAACAGCGCGCGCGGCTGGACCAATTTCGAGCAGGCCAAGGATGCGGTCGAGCGCGAGCTCGGCTACGGCCCCTACCTGTTCGGCGCGCAGTTCACCGCGGCCGACGTGATGATCGGTTCGATGCTCATCTGGCATCGCGCCTTCGGCGGCAAGCTGAACCGCCCGAAGCTCGACGCCTACATCGACCGCCTGCAGGCGCGCCCCAAGGGCATGAAGTTCGGCTGAATCCGCAAGATCGACCTCATGTCACAGGCCACGCCTTCCCCTCACACCGCCGCCGGCGGTCTCGACCAGCTGGTGYGGATCGCCGAGGCCCAACGGCTGTCGCCGGCCTGCGATCACTTCTACTTCCTGCGCCACGGCCAGACCGGCCGCAATGCGCTGCGCATCTTCCAGGCGGTCGACGAGCCGCTGAGCGCGCTCGGCCTGCAGCAGGCGGCGCATGCCGCCGAACTGCTGGCGGGCGAACCGATCCGCACCATCGTCTGCAGCGACGCACGGCGCGCCTTCGACACCGCCCACACGGTAGCGGCGGCGCTCCGGCTCGCGCCGACGGCGCAGGCCGAACTGCGCGAGCGCAACTTCGGCGCGCTGATCGGCACCTCGTCGGCCCACATCGACTGGGCCTGCGAACCCGAGGGCGGCGAGACGCTGACGCAGTTCGTCGGCCGCAAGCGCGCCGCGCTCGACGCGGCCCTCAGGCAGCCCGCGCCGGTGCTGGTGGTGGCGCACGGCGGCACGCTGTACGCATTGGCCGCCCTGCTCGGCGTGCCCATCGACACGAACGTGCTCGGCAACGCGCAGCCATTGCGTTTTGCGCGCAGCGGCCCCACATGGGCCATAACGCCGCTGTTGCGGCATGCCGACGGCGGAGCGGCGCTGGCATAGGCCGGATCCAGACGCCCCGTACGCCGTCCAACGAATCGACCCCCCCGCCATCATGGAATTCAAGGACTACTACAGCGCACTGGGCATCGAGCGCACCGCGTCCGACGACGAAGTGCGCAAGGCCTACCGCAAGCTCGCTCGCAAGTACCACCCCGACGTCAGCAAGGAACCCGACGCCGAGAAGCGCATGCGCGACATCAACGAGGCCAACGACGTGCTGCGCGACAAGGAAAAGCGCGCGGCCTACGACGCCCTGGCCGACCGCGTCGCGCGCGGCGGCAGCCCCGAGGGCGACTTCCAGCCTCCGCCGGGCTGGGACGCAGGCTTCGAGTTCCACCGCGGCCCCCGCCAGGGCCCGGCCGACCATGCGGACTTCAGCGAGTTCTTCTCGTCGCTGTTCGGCGAGGCCGAGCGGCGCGGGGCGGCACGGCAGAACTACCGCGCACGCGGCGAAGACCACCATGCGGCCATCGAGATCGCGCTCGAGGACGCGCTCAACGGCGCCGAGCGCGAGATCACGCTGCGCGCGCAAACCGTCGACACGCACGGCCGCCCGCAGTGGGAGAACCGCACGCTCAGCGTCAAGATCCCGCCGGGCGTGCACCCGGGCCAGTTCATCCGCCTCGCGGGGCAAGGCATGCCCGGCCACGGCGGCGAAGCGGCCGGCGACCTGTACCTCGAAGTGCGCATCGCACCGCACAAGCTGTACCGCGTGGAAGAACGCGACATCTACATGACGCTGCCCGTCACGCCCACCGAGGCCGCCCTCGGTGCGCAGGTGCACGTGCCGACACCGGCCGGCGGCGTGGTCGAGGTCACGGTGCCGCGCCATGCCCGCAACGGCATGAAGCTGCGGCTCAAGGGCCGCGGCCTCAAGGGCAAGACGCCCGGCGACCTGTACCTGCTGATCGAGGTCGCGCTGCCGCCCGCCGACAACGACGCGACACGCAAGGCCTACGAGCAACTGGCGCAGGCCGCCTCTTCGTTCAACCCGCGCCAGCATCTGGGAGTTTGAGCATGGCGACCGTTTCCGTCACAACCGCAACCGCCATCAGCGCCTCGCAACCGCTCGCGCTGAACGAACTGGCCCATGCTGTCGGCGCCGACACCGCCTGGGTGGTGCAACTGGTCGAGGTCGGCATCGTGCAGGTCACCACGGCCGAAGCGCCGCCCGAGCGCTGGCAGTTCTCGAGCACCGACCTGCAATGTGCGCTCGAGGCGCGCCGGCTCGAACGCGACTTCGGCGTGGGCCTCGATGCCGCCGCGCTGATCCTCGACCTGCAGCATGAGGTGCGGCGGCTGAAGGCCGTGCTGCAGGTGCACGGCCTGCGCTGACCGCAAGCCGCGCCGCGCTTACTGCATCTGCTGCAGGTTGCCGATGCGCACCAGCATCTCGGTGAACATCTGCAGATCGGCGTCGAGGTCGGGCACCTCCTTGTACTCCTTGGCGTTGTGCCCCGTGTACTTCTTGCCTGGCATGCCGGGGCCGAAGCTGATCGCGTTGGGCATCTGCTTGGCCGTGGTGGCGCCGGCCGCGGACACGGGCTTGGCTTCGAGCCCGGTGGTGTCGCCGTAGATGTCGAGCAGGGTCGCGAGCCAACGGCCCGAGGGGTCGCGCGCCATCCAGTTGCCCTGGTCGTACTTGATCTCGACCTGGGCCTTGTTCGCCGCCGCCCATTCGTTGATCTTCGCAGTCACCTGCGCCTTGAGTTCATCGGGCGTGCGGCCACGCGGCATGCGCGTGTTGACCGCCATGACCAGCCGGCCGTCGGCGCCCGTGCGAATCAGGTTGGGAGAGAAAGTCAGCGGGCCCATGAAGTCGTCCCTGTAGCCCACGCCCATCTTTTCGCCGAGGTAGCCGGTGCCGTAGAGCGTGTCGATGTACTTGATCGCTTTCAGGAACTGGTTGTCGGCCAGCGTGACGCCCGACTCCTGCAGGAACAGGCCGAGCCGCGGCAGCGGGTTCACGCCGTTCTGGGGTTCCGAGCCGTGGGCCGAGGTGCCGGTGACCTTGATGTCGATGCTGTCGGTGCCGCGCGAGATCGCGATCGCGAACTTGCCGCCCTGCGGCTCGTACTTCTGCAGGAAGGCCGGCTTCGCTGCTTCGAGTTTCGCGAGCGCCGCTGCGAGGTCGCCGCCCTTGAGCGTGGCGGTGGCGGTCTGCGATATCGCGTTGACCGCGGCGGCGGCGCCCATGTCGGTGATCGCGGTGACGGTGCCATCGGTCTTCTCCGCGGGGAAGAACACGCTCAGCGAGCCCGCGCCCTTCTCGGCCACGACCGCGGGGTAGCCGCTGTCGAGCACGATGTTGTACTCCGGCAGCTTCGTCTTGCCGCGGTAGTACTCCATCGCGTCGCCGCCGGTTTCCTCGGTGGTCTCGATCATCAGGCGCATGCTGCGCTCGATCGGCAGGCCGCTTTCCTTCACCGTCTTCATCGCATAGAGCACGGCCGCGATCGAGCCCTTGTCGTCGATGGTGCCGCGGCCGTAGAGGCGGTCGCCCACGCGGGCCAGCTTGTACGGATCGAGCCGCGTGCCGTCGTCGAGCACCCATTCGGAGAGCACCGCGGGCACCACGTCCGAATGCGTGAGGATGCCGAACTCTTCAGTGCCCTTGCCCTTGAGGCTGACTTCGAAGATGCGGTTGTCGACGTTGCGGTAGGCGAGCCCGAAATCCTTCGCCATCTTCTCGACCAGCTTGCCGAAGTCGATGATCGTCGGGTTCTCGTGCGGCGGCACCTGCACGTTGCGCGCCGTCGGCAGCGCCACCATGGCACCGAGGCTCGCGATCACCGCCTTCTGGTTGTGCAGGCGGTTGTAGAGGCCGAGCAGGCGCGCGATGTTGGTGAGGTCGTCGCCGGCCAGCGGCGCCTTCTTGCGGTAGGCGGCCACGGCGGGCTTCAGCGCGGGGTTGGCCTTCTCGGCCTGGGCCAGGAAAGCATTGAAGCTGGACGCGGGCTTGCCGCCTTGCCAGGCCGCGGCCAACTGGTCGAGCGCGGGTTTCTTGAGCGTCTCTGCAAAGGCCGGTGCGGTGAGGCCTGCTGCCATCAAGCCCAGGGTAAGGGCCGGCAAAGAGAAACGAAATTGCTGCATGAGCGTGACTCCCTGTTCACAAAAATGGAAGCCTTCGACGATACCCGAGGCGCGTCTTGCGACATGCCTCTTCGCGCTACGAAGAAACGTTGCAGAGGCATCGGGAGGTACGACTTTAGGGCCTATGTTGAGGCCGCGTTGGGATGCTGCTGCTGTTCAGGGCGCGCTCACGCCGACGGTGTGCTCTGCTCCGCGAATGTCCCCCGGCGCGGCCTAGGGCCGCATGCCTCCTCCTTTATTTCGCTGCGCAGAGCACACCATCGGCGTGAGCGCTCAGCGCAGCGGTTGATCGGCCAGCACAACGACCGCGCTCATCGTGCACAGGGCACCGGGTGCTCCCCGCAGCGAAATAAAGGAGGAGCGAAGCGGGGGACATTCGCGGAGGGGAGTACCCGGTGGCCTGTGCACGCGCCCCGAACGGCCCGAGCATCGCGCCCGTTACTGCATCTGCTGCAGATTCCCGATCCGCACCAGCATCTCGGTGAACATCTGCATGTCGGCATCGAGGTCCGGCACTTCCTTGTATTCCTTGGCGTTGTGCGCGGTGTATTTCTTGCCGGGCATCGCGGGCCCGAAGTTGATCGCGTTGGGCATCAGCTTGGCGGTGGTGCTACCGGCCGTGGGCACGGGCTTGGCTTCGAGGCCAGTGGTGTCACCGTAGATGTCGAGCAGGGTCGAGAGCCATGCACCCTTGGGGTCGCGGGCCATCCAGTTGCCCTGATCGTGGTTCACTTCGAGCTTCACCTGGTTGGCGGCGGCCCAGCCGTTGACCTTGGCGGCCACCTGCGACTTCAACTCATCGGGCGTGCGGCCGCGCGGCATGCGCACGTTGACCGTGACTTCGAGCTTGCCGTCCGCGCCCATGCGGATCAGGTTGGGCGAGAAAGTCAGCGGCCCCATGAAGTCGTCCTTGTAGCCCAGGCCCATCTTCTCGCCGAGGTAACCGGTGCCGTAGAGCGCGTCGATGTACTTGACGGCCTTCAGGTAGTGGTTGCTGGCCAGCGGTGCGCCGGACTCCTGCAGGAAGAGCGCAAGGCGCGGCAGCGGGTTCACGCCCTCTTCGGGCCGTGAGCCATGGGCCGAGACGCCCGTGACCTTGAGATCGATGCTGTCGGCGCCGCGTGCGATGTCGATGGCGAACTTGCCGCCCTGCCCTTCGTACTTCTGCAGGAAGGCGGGCCTGGCGGCTTCGAGCTTGGCGGCAACCGCTGCGAGATCGCCGCCCTTGAGCGTGGCGATGGCCGTCTGCGAAATCGCATTGGCCGAGGCGGCGCCGCTCATCGCGGTGATGGCGGTCGCGGCACCATCGACCGTTTCGGCGGGGAAGAACACCTTGAGTGCGCCCGAGCCCTTCTCGGCCACGACGGCAGGGTACTTGCTGTCGAGCACGATGTTGTAGGCCGGCAGGGGCGTCTTGCTGCGGTAGTACACCATCGCATCGCCGCCGGTTTCCTCGGTGGTCTCGATCATCAGGCGGATGCTGCGGTCGATGGGCAGCCCGCTGTCCTTCACGGCCTTCATGGCGTAGAGCACGGCGGCGATCGAGCCCTTGTCGTCGATGGTGCCGCGGCCGTAGAGGTAGTCGCCCACGCGGGTCATCTTGAACGGATCGAGGCGCGTGCCGTCGTCGAGCACCCATTCGGAGAGCACCGCGGGCACCACGTCGGCATGCGTGAGGATGCCGAACTCCTCGCTGCCCTTGCCCTTCAGGCTGACCTCGAAGATGCGGTTGTCGACATTGCGATAGGCCAGCCCGAAATCGCCGGCCATCTTCTCGACCAACTTGCCGAACTCGATGATGGGTGGGCTTTCGTGCGGAGGTACCTGCACGTTGCGAACCGTGGGAATCGCCACCATGGTGCCGATGCTCGCGATCACGGCCTGCTGGTTCTGCAGGCGGTTGTAGAGGCCGAGCAGGCGCGCGATGTTGACGAGATCGTCGCCGGCCAGCGGCGCCTTGCTGCGGTAGGCGGCAACAGCCGGCTGCAGCACGGGGTTGGCCTTGGCGGCTTGCGTCAGGAAGGCGTTGAAATCGGCAGGTGCCTTGCCGCCGCCCTGCCATGCCGCGGCCAGCTGGTCGAGCGCGGGCTTCTTGAGCGTTTCGGCGAAGGCCGGTGCACCAAGGCCGAGCGCGAGGCCCAATGAAAGGGCCGACAATGAAAATCGAAAATGCTGCATCAGGGTGACTCCCTCATTCTGAAAACATCTCCCGACGATAGCCGAGCGAAGAAGAACCGAACAATGAGCAACAGCACTGCCACGACAACCCGCTGCGCCTGGGCCCAGACCGATGCGCTGCTGGCCAACTACCACGACGCCGAATGGGGCGTGCCCGAGCGCGACAGCCGCGCGCTGTGGGAGAAGCTGATGCTCGACGGTTTCCAGGCCGGTCTGTCGTGGCTCACCATCCTGCGCAAGCGCGATGCGTTCCGCAAGGCCTTCAAAGATTTCGCGCCCGAGAAGATCGTCAAGTTCACCCCCGCCGACGTCGACCGGCTGATGGAGGACGCCGGCATCGTGCGCTCGCGTTCGAAGATCGAAGCCACCATCGGCAATGCGCGCGCCTATCTCGCGATGCAGGCGGCCGGCGAAGATTTCTCCGAATTCATCTGGGGCATGGCGGGCGGCAAACCCATCGTCAACAAGACCGGCCAGGTGCCGACCCAGACGCCGCTGTCGGAAGAGATTTCGAAGGCGCTCAAGAAGCGCGGCTTCAAGTTCGTCGGGCCGGTGATCGTCTACGCGTGGATGCAGGCCACGGGCATCGTGGACGACCACGCACCCGACTGCCACCGGCACGGATCGAAGCTGGAATGAAACCCTGCTTTTCGATTCGTCGCGTTGGGGGCATTCGGGGCGCGATCACGCCGACGGGGTACCTTGCTCCGCGAATGTCCCCCGGCGCGGCCTAGGGCCGCAGGCCTCCTCCTTTATTTCGCTGCGCAAGGCACCCCATCGGCGTGATCGCTCAGAGCACTGGTTGATCGGCCGMAAACCGGCAGCGTGCCCTCGTGCACAGGGCACCGGGTGCTCCCCGCAGCGAAAYAAAGGAGGAGCGAAGCGGGGGACATTCGCGGAGGGGAGTACCCGGTGGCCTGTGCACGCACCCTGAACAAGAGCACCCCGAAAAAAACCGGACCGCGCTTTCGCGCGGTCCGGTTCTTGTTTGGCTTGTGACCTGAAGCGGCTTGCGCCGCTGTCGGATTACAGGCCGGCCTGGCGCGTGAAGCTGCGTGCTTGTGCGGGCACGACGCTGTCGGCGAAGGCTTCGCGGCGCAGGTTCTGGCCCGGCGCGTGCGCAGCGGCAACGGCTTCGTTGCGGACGGCAGCGCGATCGGCCGAAGCGGTCAGCGTGGGAGCCACGGTGGACGAAACGGCATCGCCGTATTCGTTGCCGGCACGGGCGGCTGCAGCAGCCTGGGGCGCCACGTCGGCGCGGCTGTAGCCGGAAGTCAGGGGCTGCACGCCTTCATAGGTTTCTGCATGGGCGCCGGCAGCGGCGAGCAGGGACAGAGCGGCGGCGGCGAGGATGTTCGAGGTCTTCATTTCAATTTCCTTCTTGATTGGGCTTTGGATGCCCTGAAGTTTGCACCACGATTCCAAGGGAAAACCCTAGGCATTCGAATCGCAGTGTTCATGAAACTGAAACAATGACGCGGAACTTTTTGACGAGGCTAAGTCAAGTGCCGTTCTGTCGCGCAAAACCCGGTTAGTTTGCGTACTTTTTCTCTAGCTCATCAAGCAGTGGCTTGCCGACAAGCCGCTGCCGCTCGGCAAACGGAGCGACCAGCGCCGGGTCTTCGTCGAGGCGCCGGGTGTCGCGCAGCACAGTCAATGCACGTTGCATGCCAGCCACCGCGCCCTGCAATGCGGCGTTGGCGTACAGCACGAAGCCGTAGCCCAGCGTGCCGAGCTCCTCGGCCCCGAAAGTCGGCGTCTTGCCGCCGATCACCATGTTCGCGAGCTGCGGCTTGCCGAGCCGCCGGGGCATCGCACGCACCTCGTCGGCCAGCGTCACGGCCTCGACGAACAGGATGTCGGCGCCGGCCTCGCTGAACTTCTGCGCGCGCTCGATGGCGGCCTCGAAGCCATGCACGGCCGCGGCATCGGTGCGGGCCATGACAAGCAGGTCCGCGTCTTGCCGCGCATCGACGGCCGCCTTGATCTTGCCGAGCATCTCATCGGTATCGATCACCGCCTTGCCCGTGAAGTGGCCGCAGCGCTTGGGACTCACCTGGTCCTCGAGCTGGATGCAGTCGGCCCCTGCCCGCTCGAGCACGCGCACCGTGTGCCGCACGTTGAGCGCATTGCCGAAGCCGGTATCGGCATCGACCAGCAGCGGCAGGCTCACCGCATCGCGGATGCGCGCCGTGTGCTCGGCAATCTCGTGCAGGCCCATGAAGGCCTGGTCGGGCAGGCCGAGGTACATGTTGGTCACGCCGGCCCCGGTGATGTAGATCGCCTCGAAGCCGAGGTCTTCGATCACGCGGGCGGACATCGCGTTGAACGCGCCCGGCACCAGCACGCCGCGGCGCGCCTCGGCCAGCCGGCGCAGGGTCTTCTTCGGTGATTCGTTGTTCGCTGGCATGGTTCAGGCGGTGTACAGGTCGACGTACGCGTGCACCGGCATCGCTTCGAGCTTCTTCGCATCGAGCGACACGTCCAGAATCGCCTGCTGCTGCTTCGGTGCGAAGCGGCGCGCCAGGTTGGTCCGGAACTTGGCCTCGAGCAGCGGAATGCCGTCCGCGCGGCGGCGCCTGTGGCCGATCGGGTACTCGACCACCACCTCGGAAAAGCTCGTGCCGTCCTTGAACTGCACGGTCAGCGCATTGGCGATGCTGCGCTTCTCGGGGTCGTGGTAGTCGGCAGTGAACTGCGGGTCTTCCACGCAGACGATCTTGTCGCGCAACACGTCGATGCGCGGGTCGCTCGCCACGCTGTCCTCGTAGTCGCCAGCCGTGAGGCGGCCGAAGATCATCGGCACCGCCACCATGTACTGGATGCAGTGGTCGCGGTCGGCCGGGTTGTCGAGCGGCCCCTTCTTGTCGATGATGCGGATGCAGGCCTCGTGCGTGCGGATCGTCACCTGCTTGATGTCATCCACCGTCTTGCCCGACTTCTGCAGCTGCGCATGCAGCGCCATGCCCGCCTCCACCGCCGTCTGGCTGTGAAACTCGGCCGGGAAGCTGATCTTGAACAGCACGTTCTCCATCACGTAGCTGCCCCATTCGGATGCAGGGCGCTGGAACCTGAAGGGCTGGCCCTTGAACAGCACGTCGTAGAAGCCCCATGTCTTGGCGGTGAGCACGCTCGGGTAGCCCATCTCGCCGGTCTTCGCGATCAGCGCCAGGCGCACCGCGCGGCTGGTGGCATCGCCCGCGGCCCAGCTCTTGCGGCTGCCGGTGTTGGGCGCATGGCGGTAGGTGCGCAGGCTCTGCCCGTCGACCCAGGCGAGCGACACGGCATTGATGATCTCGTCGCGTGTCAGGCCCATCAGCCGCGCCACCACGGCGGTCGAGGCCACCTTGACCAGCACCACGTGATCGAGCCCGACCTTGTTGAACGAGTTCTCCAGCGCGAGGCAGCCCTGGATCTCGTGCGCCTGGATCAGCCCGGTGAGCACGTCGCGCATGGTCAGCGGCGCGCGGCCGGCGGCCACCGCGTTGCGGCTGAGCCAGTCGGCCGTGGCGAGGATGCCGCCGAGGTTGTCGCTCGGATGGCCCCACTCCGCCGCAAGCCAGGTGTCGTTGAAATCGAGCCACCGGATCATCGTGCCGATGTTGAAGGCCGCCTGGATCGGATCGAGCTGGTAAGGCGTGCCGGGCACCTTCGCGCCGTGCGGCACCACCGTGCCGGGCACGACCGGGCCGAGCAGCTTGGTGCAGGCCGGGTACTCGAGCGCTTCGAGGCCGCAGCCGAGCGTGTCGATCAGGCAGTGGCGGGCCGTTTCATAGGCGAGCGCGCTGCTGATCTTCCGGTGGGCGAGCACGTAGTCGACGATGTCGACCAGCACCTGGTCGGGTTCGGGGCGGACGTTGCTGATGTGAGCGGACATGGTTCTTCTCTGTTGCAGGTAAACGTGTGCGGAGGCCTTCAACGGCGGTCCGAGATCGGCACGAAGATCAGGTCTTCGGGACCGGTGTAGTTGGCACTCGGCCGGATGATCTTGTTGTCCTGCCGCTGCTCGATGATGTGCGCGGCCCAGCCGCTGGTGCGCGCGATCACGAAGAGCGGCGTGAACATCGCGGTCGGCACGCCGAGCATGTGGTAGCTCACGGCGCTGAACCAGTCGAGGTTCGGGAACATCTTCTTCGCGTCCCACATCACAGTTTCCAGCCGTTCGGCAATGTCGTACATGCGGGTGGACCCGGCCTCGTCGGAGAGCTGCCTGGCCACCCGCTTGATGACGATGTTGCGCGGGTCCGAGACGGTGTACACCGGGTGACCGAAGCCGATCACGACCTCCTTGGCTTCCACACGGCGGCGGATGTCGGCCTCGGCTTCGTCGGGCGTGTCGTAGCGCTTCTGGATCTCGAAGGCCACCTCGTTGGCACCGCCGTGCTTGGGTCCACGCAGCGCGCCGATGGCGCCGGTGATGGCCGAGTACACGTCGGAACCCGTGCCGGCCACCACGCGCGCGGTGAAGGTCGAGGCGTTGAACTCGTGCTCGGCGTAGAGGTTGAGCGAGGTGTGCATCGCGCGCTCCCAGCTTGCGGAAGGTGCACGGCCGTGCAGCAGGTGCAGGAAGTGCGCGCCGATCGAGTCGTCTTCCGTCTCGACCTCGATGCGCCGGCCTTGCGTGGACCAGTGGTACCAGTACAGCAGCATCGAGCCCAGCGAGGCCATCAGGCGGTCGGCGATGTCGCGTGCGCCGGGCAGCGAATGGTCGTCCTTCTCGGGCAGCACGCAGCCGAGCGCCGACACGCCGGTGCGCATCACATCCATCGGATGGGCACTGGCGGGCAGGCGCTCCAGCGCCTCCTTCACGCTCGCGGGCAGGCCGCGCATCGCCTTGAGGCGTCCCTTGTAGGCGCGCAGCTCGGAGGCGGTCGGCAGCTTGCCGTGCACCAGCAGGTGCGCGATTTCCTCGAACTCGCAGACATCGGCGATGTCGAGGATGTCGTAGCCGCGGTAGTGCAGGTCGTTGCCGGTGCGCCCCACGGTGCACAGCGCGGTGTTGCCCGCGGTCACGCCCGACAGCGCGACGGATTTCTTCGGCTTGAAGCCGGCGGCTTGTACGGTCTCGGTCATACGGTCTCCTCGAATGTCTGTTCATGAAGGCGCGGCGGATTCGCCAGCCGCACCGGCCGTCCGGCGGCATCCACCGCCACCATCTCGAATTCGCCGTCGAGCACGCGCGTCAACGCCTCGGTGGCCACGTCCTGCACGCTGCCGGCCACGCGCACGGTGAGCGAGCTGCGGCCGATGCGCGACACCTGCGCGTCCAGCACCAGCGTGCTGCCCAGCCGCACCGGCGCATGAAACAGCACCTCGCCGCAGCGCGCCATCACCACGTCGCCGCGCACGAAGCCGCGGCCGGAGAGGAACGCCGCCTTCGACAGCAGCTGCAGCGCCTGCCCGCCGAACAGCGTGCCGTAGTGGTTGGTATGTTCCGGGAACACCACCTCGATCAGTCGGACCGTGCCGCGTGCGTTTTGYATGATTCGCAATTTACGCAAGATCGTGCCCATAATGAAGACCTGAATTGGCGAATGATTGCGAAGACGGCACACCAGATTTGCGAATCTTGCGAATATCGAAGAACGGATCGAACGATGAAGAAGACCTTCATGGGTGTGCGCCTGCGGAGCCTGCGCGAAGAGCGCGGCCTGAGCCAGCTCGCGCTCGCGCAGCAGCTCGGCCTCTCGCCGAGCTACCTGAACCAGATCGAGCAGAACCAGCGGCCGCTCACCGTGCCGGTGCTGCTGCGCCTGCATGCCACGCTGGGCGTCGATATCCAGGCCTTCTCGGAAGACGAAGAGGCGCGGCTCGTTGCCAGCCTGCGCGAGGCGCTGGCCGACAACCCCGGCGGCGATGCCGTCGCGCTCGCCGAGCTGCGCGAAGTCGCCACGCAGATGCCGGCCGTGGGCCGCGCACTGGTGGCGCTGCACCAGCGGCACCGCGATGCGATGGAACGGCTCGAAGCGCTGGCCGGCGAACTCGGCGACGGCCGCGGCGACCTCGCGCGTATGCCGCAGGCGCGGCCCATGCCTTTCGAGGAGGTGCGCGACTTCTTCTTTGCGCACCAGAACCACATCGCCCCGCTCGACAACGCCGCCGAGGCTTTCTCCGCGCAATGGCGCCTGCGCGAAGGCAACCCGGGCGACCGGCTCGCGCATCGCCTGCTGGAAGCGCACGGCGTGCAGGTGGTCCCGGCCGAGGACGACGAAGGCGGCGCGCAACGCCGCTTCGACCCGGCAACGCGCGTGCTGCGGCTGTCGCGCTACCTGGAGCCCGGCCAGCATGCCTTCCAGCTCGCGACGCAACTCGCGTTCCTCGAAGTCGGCGACACGATCGACGAGCTGGTCGCCGAAGCGCCGCTGTCGAGCGACACCGCGCGCTCGCTCGCGCGCATCGGCCTGGCCAACTACTTCGCCGCCGCGCTGCTGCTCCCCTACGGCGTGTTCCTCGAAGCGGCCGAGCAGTTGCGCTACGACATCGACCAGCTGGCACGGCGCTTCGGCGTGGGCTTCGAAACCATCTGCCACCGCCTGAGCTCGCTGCAGCGGCCCGAGGCGCGCGGCGTGCCCTTCTTCCTCATTCGCGTCGACCGCGCGGGCAACATCTCGAAGCGGCAGTCGGCCACGCACTTCCATTTCTCGAAGACCGGCGGCACCTGCCCGTTATGGAACGTGTACGAGGCCTTCGCGCAGCCCGGCCGCGTGCTCACGCAGCTGGCGCGCATGCCCGACGGCCGCGCCTACCTCTGGATCGCGCGCACGGTGTCGCACGGCTTTCGCGGCTACGGCTCGCCCAACAAGACCTTCTCGATCGGGCTGGGCTGCGACATCAGCCATGCCACGCGGCTCGTCTACTCCAAGGGCATGGACCTGCGCGACCCCGAGGTGCCGACACCCATCGGCGCGGGCTGCAAGGTGTGCGAACGCGAGGCCTGCCCGCAGCGCGCCTTTCCGTTCGTGGGGCGGCCGCTCGACGTGGACGAGAACCAGAGCCGCTTCATGCCCTATGCCGTGGCGCCCGACAGGTACGGCGCCGCGCGCGCCGCCGTCAGGAGCGGGGCCAGCCGCGCACCAGCGTCCGGATCGCCACGGCGCCGCTCCCCTTGACCTCGGCGCGGTAGGTGCCCACCAGCGCCTCGCGTTCGGCCGCGGCCTGCGGGTCGTTGCGCCAGGCGAGCAAGGCCGCCACGTCCGCATCCGGCAGCGCAGCGAGCAGCGCCTGCGCGACCTGCTTCTCGAACTCGCGCGCCACCGTCAGCAGGTTGCGCGGGCGCGGCGAGGTGATGCCGCGCGACCACAACGTGTCGACGGCCATGTCGAGCGTGCGGTCCGGCAGCGATGTGAACTGGCCGGCGTTGCCGCGGGCCAGTTGCTTGACGATGGCGCTCAGCAGCAGCTGGCTGGAGAAATCGACTTCGCGCGTATCGGCCACGGCCATGCGCTCGAGCAGCTCGGTGCGTGCAGGGTCGGCCGGCTTCGCGCGCTCGCGGTTGAAGAATTCCACCTTGCCTGCATCGTCCATCGCGGCGTAGTCGGCGCGCAGCTTGGCGAACCGGGCCACGGCCTCCAGCACCTGGGGTCCCGGTGCGGCACCGCCCTTGCCCACAGCGGCCACCTCCTGCAGGATCGCAGCCACCGAGGCCTTGACATCGAACGACCGCGCGGCGGCGGTGTCCAGCGCCGCGAGCGCCTTGTCGGCGATGGCCTGGTCCGGCGGGTCCAGCAGCTGGCGCGCATCGCGCGACACGGCACCGGGCGCATACGCGGCCTGGTAGCGCGCCTGCACGCCTTCGAACTGCAACAGCGCCTGGGCGCGGTCCTGCGCCCAGGCCATGGCCGGGGCAAGCCACAGCGACAGCAGGAGAAAAGGCGCGAGGGAAAAACGTTTCGCAACGGGAGAGGAGACGGTCATGGCGCCATTATTGGCGCTCGCCATGACCGCCCCCCGCTTCAGGCTGCCGCCAATTCCTTGCGCAGCAGCTTCGCGGCCGTGACCATGTTGGCCAGCGCCGCCTCCGTCTCGGGCCAGCCGCGGGTCTTGAGGCCGCAGTCGGGGTTGATCCAGAGGTTCTCGTGCGGCACCACGTCCGCGGCCTTGCGCATCAGGCGCACGATCTCGTCGACTGAGGGCACGCGCGGCGAATGGATGTCGTACACGCCCGGGCCGATCTCGTTCGGGTAGCGGAAGCCGCCCGCATCGTTCTCGCCGCCCAATCCGCCGAACGCGCGCAGCAGCTCCATGTCGGAGCGGCTGGTCTCGATGGTGATCACGTCGGCATCCATGGCCGCGATCTCCGGCAGGATGTCGTTGAACTCCGAATAGCACATGTGGGTGTGGATCTGCGTCTCGTCGCGCACGCCCGAGGCGCTGATGCGGAAGGCGCGCGTGGCCGACCTCAGGTAGGCGGGCCAGCCGGCACGGCGCAGCGGCAGGCCTTCGCGAATGGCGGGCTCGTCGATCTGGATGATGCCGATGCCGGCGCCTTCGAGGTCCACCACCTCGTCGCGGATCGCCCAGGCGATCTGCTCGCAGGTGGTGCTGCGCGGCTGGTCGTCGCGCACGAAGGACCACTGCAGGATGGTGACCGGGCCGGTCAGCATGCCCTTCATCGGCAGCTTCGTCAGGCTCTGCGCATAGGCGGTCCACGCGACCGTCATCGGCGCGGGGCGCGCCACGTCGCCGAAGATCACCGGCGGCTTGACGCAGCGCGAGCCGTACGACTGCACCCAGCCGTTGGCGGTGAAGGCAAAGCCGTCGAGCTGTTCGCCGAAGTACTCGACCATGTCGTTGCGCTCGGCCTCGCCGTGCACCAGCACGTCGATGCCGAGCTCCTCCTGCTTGCGCACGGCCCCTGCGATTTCGGCGCGCATCTTCTCGCGGTAGCCCGCCGCGTCGAGTTCGCCGCGCTTGAAGGCGGCGCGCGCGGCGCGGATCTCAGGGGTCTGCGGGAACGAGCCGATGGTGGTGGTCGGCAACGCGGGCAAGGCGAAGCGCGTGCGCTGCACCGACTGGCGCCGCGTGAAGGCGGACGCGCGCTGGTCGTCACCGGCCACGCTGCGTGCAAGGCGCAGCGCCACGTCGACGCGGTGCACGCGCGGGCTGCTGCGGCGCGCCGCCACAGCGGTGCGTGCCGCCTTGAGTTCTTCCGCGACCGAAGCTTCGCGGCCGTCGAGGACGGCGCGCAGCACGCGCAATTCATCCAGTTTCTCGACGGCGAAGGCAAGCCACGACTTGAGCTCGGCGTCGAGCTTGTTCTCCGCAGCAAGGCTGAACGGCACATGCAGCAGCGAGCACGATGGGGCGATCCAGAGTTCGGCACGGTTCCTGTCGATCACCGGACGCAGCGTGGCGAGCGCCGCGTCGGGATCGGTGCGCCAGATGTTGCGGCCGTCGACGATGCCGACCGACAGCACCTTGTGCGCCGAGAGCCAGTCGGCCACGCCGATCAGTTCCTGCGGCGAGCGCACCGCGTCCACGTGCAGGCCGGCCACCGGCAGCTGGCAGGCCAGGCGCAGGTTGTCGGACAGCGGCGAGAAGTAGGTGGCGAGCAGCAGCTTGGGCGCGCTGCGGGCCAGCTGCCAGTAGGCACGCTCGAAGGCGTTGCGCCACGCATCGGGCAGGTCCAGGCCGAGGATGGGCTCATCGATCTGCACCCACTCCACGCCCTGCTGCTTGAGGCGGTTCAGCACCTGTTCGTACACCGGCAGCAGCGCATCGAGCAGCGAGAAGCGGTCGAAGCCGGCCTCTTTCCCCTTGCCCAGGTACAGGAAGCTCAGCGGCCCGAGCAGCACGGCCTTGACCGCGTGTCCGGCCTGCTGCGCCTGCGCCACCTCGTCGAACAGGCGCGTCGAGGCCAGCTTGAACTGCGTGGCCGCAGTGAACTCGGGCACCAGGTAGTGGTAGTTGGTGTCGAACCACTTGGTCATCTCCAGCGCGAAGGTGCCTTCGGTGCCGTGGTTGCAGCTGGCATCGTGCACATGGCCGGCTTCGTCTTCCACACCGCGCGCCATCTTGAAATAACGCGACAGTTCGGGTTCGTCGCCGCTGAAGCCGAAGCGTGCCGGCTCGCAGCCAAGCAGCTGGATGTGGTTGGCCACGTGGTCGTAGCAGGCGAAGTCGCCCACGGTCACGAAGTCGAGCCCCGCGTCGCGCTGGGCCTGCCAGTGGCGCGCGCGCAACGCCTCGCCGACCGCCTCGAGTGCGTCGCGGTCGATCTCGCCTCGCCAGTGCTTTTCGAGTGCGAACTTCAGTTCGCGGTGGGCGCCCATGCGCGGAAAGCCGAGGGTGTGGGTACGGGTGGTCATTGCAGGAAATCCGGTCGCTTGAATCTTGAGAGCCCGCAATGGTCACCCTTTGGGGTCTATGATTCAAACGAAACCTTTTGCCCATTCACTTGAATCGTATTCATGTTGCAATCGATCCTCGAGATACGCCACCTGCGCACGCTCATTGCGCTGCGCGACACCGGCAGCCTGGTGCGCGCGGCGCAGCTGCTCAACCTCACGCAGTCGGCGCTGTCGCACCAGGTCAAGCTGCTCGAAGACCGCTATGGCGCGCAGCTCTTCGAGCGCAAGTCGGTGCCGCCGCAGTTCAGCACCACGGGGCTTCGGCTGCTGCAGCTGGCCGATACGGCGCTGCCGCTGATCGAGGAAGCGGAGCGCGACGTGGCGCGGCTCGCGCTCGGCCGCAGCGGCCAGTTGCGCATCGTGGTCGAGTGCCACACCTGCTTCGACTGGCTGATGCCCGCGATGGACGCCTTCCGCCAGCGCTGGCCCGAGATCGAGCTCGACATCGTCTCGGGCTTCCACCCCGACCCGATCGCGCTGGTGATGCAGAACCGTGCCGAGGTGGCGATCGTTTCCGAGGAAGACCCGGACGAGACGGTCGACTACCACGCGCTGTTCCGCTTCGAGATCGTGGCGCTGCTCGCCAACGACCACGCGCTGACGGCCAAGACCCACCTCACGGCGCGGCACTTTGCTGACCAGACGCTGATCACCTACCCCGTGCCCGACGAGATGCTCGACATCGTGCGGCAGGTGCTGGCGCCGGCCGGCGTGGAACCCGCGCACCGGCGCACGACCGAGCTCACCGTCGCGATGCTGCAGCTCGTGGCCAGCGGCCGCGGCGTGGCGACGCTGCCGCTGTGGGCGGTGCAGAACTACCTCGATCGCGGCTACGTCACCGCAAGGCGCGTCGGCAGCAAGGGCCTGACGGGACGGCTCTACATGGCCTGCACGCAGGCCACCTCGGGCCAGCCGTGGCTCGCCGATTTTGTGCGCATCACGCGTGAGAGCTGCTTCAAGAGCCTGCCGGGGATTGAGTTGCTCTGAGAGCCTCTGTTCAGGGTGCGTGCACAGGACACCGGGTACTCCCCTCCGCGAATGTCCCCCGCTTCGCTCCTCCTTTATTTCGCTGCGGGGAGCACCCGGTGCCCTGTGCACGATGGGCGCGGCCGTTGTGCTGGCCGATCAACCGCTGCGCTGAGCGATCACGCTGGCGGTGTGCTCTGCGCAGCGAAATAAAGGAGGAGGCATGCGGCCCTAGGCCGCGCCGGGGGACATTCGCGGAGCAGAGCACACCGTCGGCGTGAGCGCGCCCTGAACAGCAACACCCTCCCATGTTCTGCGCCGTGAAGTTCACCTTCGGATCGCAGGCCACGCGACGAAGGAAGTCCATCGACGGTATGCCACGGCGCTCAAAACATGCTCGCGCCGATGTTGATGAGCAATGCGAGCACGGTCGTATTGAAGAGGTACGCCAGGAGGCAATGGACCGAGCCGATGCGGCGCATGGGCTTGGAGACGAAGGACACGTCCGCGGTCTGCCCCGAGGTGCCGATCACTGCGGAAAAGTAGAAGAAGTCGCCGTAGTCCGGCGACTCGTCGTCCGGAAATTGAATGCCGGCCTTCTTTCCGTGGCATGCCGCGGCGTAGTAGTCGTGCGCATAGTGGAGCGCGAACATGATCTGGATGAAGGCCCACGAGGACACCACCGTGAGGCCGGCCAGCGCGATGTGCGCGACCTTCTCGATGCCGTGCATGTCCTTCACCACCGCAAGCTCGCCCCCGATGGCTGCCAGGCTCGCGATCGCGGACACAACCACCAGCACGAGGATGACGGTCTGACCCTCGTCCTGCAATTGCGCGCGGTAGCGCATGCGCTGCTGCGACGACCGGCTCATCATGGTCGCCGCAAGCAGCACATAGAGGCATGCCCCGGTGTTCCAGGCGATCAGCAGGCGCGTGACGAGGTGGGCCTCGATGGTCGATGGCAGGAGAAAGCCCACGGCAATGGCGATGGCCGTGGCGATGAAAAGCCGCGGCCGTGCGGCCATCTGGCGGAGGAATCGGTGTCGTTTCAGTTTCATGGGGCCTTGGAAAGCCCCCCGCCATCAGGATCGCGGCAAAGAGGTCTTGCCTGCGAATGTCGGCGAAGCTCTCTTGCGGCCACCTGACGAAGGACGCTTTGCCGCAACAGGGCTGGACGCATTGCGCGCTGTCTCGAGGAGCCAATCGCGGAAAGCCGCGACCTTCGGCCGGTCATGGCTGCCTTCCGGGTACACGAGGTAGTAGGCGAAGTCTTCGAGCCATGTCACGGCCGAGAGCTGCACGAGCCGGCCTTCCGCGAGGTCGTCGGCCACCACCGCGGCCGGCAGCAAGGCTGCGCCCTGCCCCGTGAGCACCGCCTTCAGCAGCAGGCCCGAATCGTCGAAGGACGGACCGCGGGCCGGCCCCATGTCCTCGATGCCCTGCGCCTGGAACCACAGCTGCCAGCCCTTGCGCTCGGTATCGTTCACGCGCGGCCAGCGTGCGAGCTCGGCCGGTGTCGCCGGCATGCCACGGCTCTTGACCAATGCGGGCGCTGCGACGGGAACGATCTCCACCGTCAACACGCGCTGGCTGCTCAACCCCGGATAGCGGCCCAGGCCATGGCGGATGGCGACATCCACGCCGTCGCGCGAGAAGTCGGCCATTGCGCTGCTGCTCACCACCTGCAAGTCGATGTCGGGGTGCGCATCCTGGAAGCCCTTGAGGCGCGGCACCAGCCATGCGGAGGCGAAGAACGGCGTGGCGCTCACCGTGAGGATGCCGGTCTCGGCGGGCACGGCCGCGCGGCGCGTGGCGTCGCTGATCTGGCGGAAGGCGTTGCGCACCGGCGGCAGGTAGGCCTGGCCCGCATCGGTGAGGAAGATGCCGCGGTTCACGCGGCGGAAAAGCGCAATGCCGAGGTGCAGCTCCAGCGCCTTGATGAGCTGGCTCACGGCGCCTGGGGTCACGCACAGCTCGTCCGCCGCGTTCTTCACCGAGAGATGGCGGGCGGCGGCCTCGAAGGCGCGGAGCGCATTGAGCGGCGGGAGCCGGTATTCCATTATTTAGTTTATCTAAACCCAAACCATCAGAATATCTGGTTTGCGGGGTCGGCTCCGAAAGAAGAATATTGACACATAAAGACCCGACGAGAAACCATCTTGCTGCATTCATCCGATTTCCATGGCCTCAGATATTCTGATCCTTCGGACATGGAGACACACCCATGAGCCCGTCCTCGCCCCCCTCGCCACGCGCACAGCTCTTCCGCGGCTGGTTCGTGGTCGCGGGCGCCTTCGCCGTGACCCTCGTGGGCTTCGGCAGCGCCTACACCTTCAGCGCGTTTCTCGAATCGCTGCAACGGGACTTCGGCGCCTCGCGCGGCTCGGTGTCGCTGGTGTTCTCACTCGCGGGCTTTCTCTACTTCGGGCTGGGGGTGATCAGCGGCCCGCTGGCAGACCGCTGGGGCTCGCGGCGGCTGGCCGTCGCGGGCATGGTGCTGGTCGGGCTGGGCCTCGCCATCGCGGGGCAGGCGCAAAGCCTCACGCAGATCTACCTCGCCTACGGGCTGGGCGTCGGGCTCGGGGTCGGCGCGTCCTATGTGCCCGTGCTGGGTGCGGTGCAGCGCTGGTTCGTCAGGCGCCGCGGGTTCGCATCGGGGCTCGCGGTCAGCGGCATCGGCGTGGGCACGCTGGTGATGCCGCCGCTGGCGTCGCTCCTCATCGAAAGCCTGGGATGGCGCCATGCCTATCTCGCACTCGGCGTCCTCGCGGTGGTGGCGGGCGTGGGCATGGCGCTGCTGATCGAGAACGATCCGCGCGACCGCGGGCTCGGGCCCGATGGCGATCCGCCGCAGCCGCAGGCGCGGTCGTCCGTGCCTTCAGGCGCTTCGGTGCGGGAGGCGGTGACGTCGCGGCGCTTCGCCGGTCTTTACGCGGCATGCCTGATCAGCTCGTTCGGGCTGTTCGTGCCCTTCGTCCATCTCGTGCCCTACGCGCTCGACCACGGCGTGCCGTCGGCCTCCGCGGTGCTGCTGCTGGGCGCGATCGGCGTCGGCAGCACCGCGGGCCGCTTCTTCCTCGGCGGGCTGGCCGACCGCATCGGCCGCCAGCTCGCGCTGCCGCTCATGTCCGCGGGCATGGCGCTTTCGCTGGTCGTGTGGGCCGTGTCCGGCGGGTTCTGGGGGCTGGCCATGTTCGCGTTCGCCTACGGCGTGTTCTACGGCGGCTTCGTGGCGCTGCTGCCGGCCCTGGTGATGGACTATTTCGGCGGCCGCAACATCGGCGCGATCATCGGCGTGCTCTACACCAGCGTGGCCGTCGGCACCCTGGTCGGGCCGAGCGCGGCGGGCTTTGCCTTCGACCTCAGCCACAGCTACATGCTGCCGATCCTGGCCAGCATCGGCGGGAACCTCGTGGCGGCCGGCATCCTGCTGGGGATGGCCCGGCGCGATGGTTCGGTAAAACCGGCCGCGCCCGGTCCGGTGCGGGGTACAGTCGGGAATGAACCCACAACCGCCCGCCGCTCCTAGCCCACCACCCGTGGCCGCTCCCGAACCCATCACCGAGTCGCAGGCGTTCAACCGTGCCTGGATGCTTTTCGCTGCGCTGTTCGTGATCGTGATGGGCCTGCTCTGGGCCGTCAATAAGTACTTCGGCTGAACTGGCGACCCGCACGGAGAGCGACCGACGCCCCGCCGCCCGCCGGCGCCTGATCAGGGCGCCTTCTGCACCAGCTTCAGCACGCTGGAGAAGTCCAGCGCGCCGTTGCCCGCGAGGCTGTGCGCCGCATACAGGCTGCGTGCCAGACCGCCGAGCGGCGTGGCGGCCCGCACGGCCGTCGCGTTCTCCTGCGCCAGGCCCAGGTCCTTGAGCATCAGGTCGGTGCCGAAGCCGCCCGCATAGTTCTTCGAGGCCGGCGACGTTTCCATCACGCCCGGCATCGGGTTGTACTTCTCGAGCGCCCAATTGCCGCCCGAGCTGCGGCGCATGATTTCGGACAGCACCTTCGGATCGAGCCCATTGGCCACGCCGAGCGCCAGCGCCTCGGAGGTGCCGATCATCAGGATGCCGAGCAGCATGTTGTTGCAGATCTTCGCGGTCTGCCCCGCACCCGCGGCGCCAGCGTGGAAGATGTTGGCGCCCATCTTCTCCAGCACGGGGCGGGCACGTTCCAGGTCCGCCGTCTCGCCGCCGACCATGAAGGTCAGCGTGCCGGCGACTGCGCCGCCGGTGCCGCCCGACACGGGCGCATCGATCATCGCGATGCCCTTGGCCGCAGCCGCTTCGGCCACCTTGCGCGAGGTGGCCGCGGCGATGGTGCTGCTGTCGATCACCAGCGTGCCGGCCCTGATGCTGTCGAGCAGGCCGGGCTTGCCGGCGCCGCCGAGAAACAGGCCTTCGACATGCGCGCTGGCCGGCAGCATGCTGATCACGACCTCGGCGTCGGCCACGGTCTCGGCAGCCGACTTCGCGATGGGCAGGCCTTCTGCGCCGAACTTCTTGCACGCATCGGCCGAGAGGTCGAAGGCGCTGAGCGTGTGGCCGGCCTTGAGCAGGTTCATGGCCATCGGGCCGCCCATGTTGCCGAGGCCGATGAATGCGATCTTCATGTGTTGTCTCCGTTGTCTTTGATGAATGCGCTCAGGCCAGCGAGGCCAGCTCCGCCGGCATCTCGCCGCGCGGGCGCAGGTGGTCCTCGATGAAGGCGGGCGTGATCTCTTCGATGGTGGCGGGGTTCCAGCGCGGGTTGCGGTCCTTGTCGATCAGTACCGCGCGGATGCCCTCGGCAAAGTCCTTGTGTGCGCAGAAGCCCAGCGAGGCCCAGTATTCGAGCCGGAACACCTCGGCCAGCGACATGCGGTGCACGCGCTGCCAGAGCTCGAAGCTCAGTGCGGCCGAACTCGGCGCGCCCTTGGCGAAGGTCTTGGAAGCGCTCTGCAGCCAGGCATCGTCGCTCTGCAGCGTGCGCAGGCGATTCGCGATGTCGATCAGGTCGTCGCCGGCCATCAGTGCGTTGATGGCGTCGTAGTGCTCGCGCACCTTGGAAGGCGGCATTTCCGCACCCTCGCCGGCCTTCGCCAGGATGCGCGACAGCGTGGCGCGGTCGGCCTTGTTGTCGCCGGCCCATCGGGCGGCGCCGATGGCTTCGAGCACCTGGCCTTTGCGCTCATGCGGCACCAGCAGGTCGGCCAGTCCGCAGAAGATGGCGTCGGCGGCATTGAGGTTCGCGGCCGTGAGTGCCAGGAACAGGCCCGTGCGCCCCGGCGTACGGCGCAGGAACCAGCTGCCGCCCACATCGGGGTAGAGGCCGATGTTGATCTCAGGCATGGCGATGCGGCTTTGCGTCGTGACCACGCGGTGCGAGCAGCCCGCCATGAGGCCCACGCCGCCGCCCATCACGATGCCGTGGCCCCAGCAGAGGAAGGGCTTGGGAAAGGTGTGGATCAGGTAGTCGAGCTCGTACTCTTCGCGGAAGAAGTCTTCGGCGTAGGTGTTGCGCGCAGGGCCGCATTCGAGCAATGTCTGATAAAGCTGGCGCAGGTCGCCGCCCGCGCAGAAGGCCTTTTCGCCCGCGGCCTGCATCAGCACGCCGACGATGCCGTCGTCCTTTGCCCATTCGCGCAGCTTGGGTGTGAGCAGGCGCACCATGTCCACCGACAGTGCATTGAGCGAGGCCGGTGCGTTGAGCGTGGCAACGCCGAAGCGCTGGCCGCCGGCGGTCTTGATTTCGTCGAAGAGAACTACGGAGTCGGTCATGGATTGGGATTCTTGAATGCGGGGTTGCGTCGGAAGCTTCAGCGGATGTCGCTGTCGCCTTCGAGCAATTTTCGCGCAACGATCACGCGCATGATCTCGTTGGTGCCTTCGAGGATCTGGTGCACGCGGGTATCGCGCACCAGCCGCTCCAGCGGGAACTCGCTCAGGTAGCCGTAGCCGCCGTGCAGTTGCAGCGCGTCGTTGCAGATGTTGAAGCCCGCATCGGTCGCGAAACGCTTGGCCATCGCGCAGTAGGTGCTGGCATCGGCATGGCCTGCGTCGAGCTTCGCTGCAGCGAGCCGCACCATCTGCCGCGCAGCGACCAGCTCGGTCGCCATGTCGGCCAGCTTGAACTGCAGCGCCTGGAAACTCGCGATCGGCTTGCCGAACTGCTGGCGCTCGTGCAGGTAGCGGCGGGCCGCGTCGAGCGCGCCCTGCGCCGCGCCCACCGAGCAGGTCGCGATGTTGATGCGCCCGCCGTCGAGCCCCTTCATGGCGATGCGAAAGCCCTCGCCTTCCTTGCCCAGCAGGTGGTCGGCCGGGATGCGCACGTTGTCGAAATTGATGGTGCGCGTGGGCTGGCTGTTCCAGCCCATCTTGTGCTCCTTCTTGCCGTAGCTCACGCCGGACGCGTCGGCAGGCACCGCGAAGGCCGAGATGCCGCCGGCACCACCGCCGCCCGTGCGCGCCATCAGCACCAGCACGTCGGTCGCGCCCGCGCCGGAGATGAAGGCCTTGCCGCCGTTGATGACGTACTCGTGGCCTTGCAACTCGGCGCGCGTCTTGAGCGAGCCCGCATCCGATCCGGCGCCCGGCTCGGTGAGGCAGTACGACGCGAGCTTGCGCCCGCTCGTGAGGTCTTCGCCCCATTGCGCGGCCACCGCATCGGTGGCCCAGCTGCCGAGCATCCACGTCGCCATGTTGTGGATCGTGATGAAGGCCGTGGTCGACGGGTCGACCGCGGCCATCTCCTCGAACACCAGCGCCGCGTCGAGCCGCGGCAGGCCGAGGCCGCCGATGCGCTCGGGCGCATAGAGCCCGCAGAAGCCCAGCTCGCCGGCCTTGGCGATGGCCTCCTTCGGAAAGATGGCCTCGGCGTCCCATTGCGCCGCATGGGGCGCGAACTCGGCCTGTGCAAAGTCGCGCGCACTCTGCGCGAAGGCGCGTTGCTCTTCGGAAAGTTCGAAGTCCATTCGCCCGGTTTCTTACTTGAGGCTGATGGTCGTATTCACACCGTGCGAGACGGTGCTGTCGTCGAACCAGCGTGCCGTCACGGTCTTGGTCTGCGTGTAGAACATGATGACCTGCTTGCCGTAGGGGCCCAGGTCGCCGAGCTTCGAAGCACGCGAACCGGTGAACGAGAACATCGGAACCGGCACCGGGATCGGCACGTTGATGCCGACCTGGCCCACGTCGATGTCTTCCTGGAAACGGCGCGCCGCAGCGCCCGATTGCGTGAAGATCGCCGTGCCATTGCCGTTCGGGTTGCTGTTGATCAGCGCGATGGCTTCGTCGATGTCTTCTGCATCGGCCACGCACAGCACCGGGCCGAACACTTCCTGGTCATAGATCGTCATGCCGGGCTTCACGCCCGAGAAGATCGTCGGGCCGACGAAGTTGCCCTTCTCGTAGCCGGGCACCGTGGGCTTGCGGCCGTCGAGTTCGAGCTTGGCACCGTCGGCCACACCGCGTTCGATGAGGCCGTTGACGCGGTCGTACGCAGCGCACGAAACCAGCGGACCCACGTCCACGCCCTTCTCGGTGCCGGCGCCGATCTTCAGCGTCTTGGCCTTCTCGATGAGTTCAGGCACCCACTTGCGCGCATCGCCCACCAGCACGGCCACCGACACCGCCATGCAGCGCTGACCCGCAGCGCCGAAGCTGGCGCCTGCCAGCGCATTGAGCGTCTGCTCCTTGTTCGCGTCGGGCATCACGATGGCGTGGTTCTTCGCACCCATCATGCATTGCACGCGCTTGCCGGCCAGCGTGGCGCGGTTGTAGACGTGCGTGCCGACCTTGGTCGAGCCGACGAAGCTGATCGCCTTGATGTCCTTGTGGTCGCAGATGCCGTTGACCACCGCTTCGCCGCCATGCACCACGTTGAGCACGCCGGGCGGAATGCCGGCTTCGAGCGCCAGTTCGCACAGGCGCATGGTGACCATCGGGTCCTGCTCGGAAGGCTTCAGCACGAAGGTGTTGCCGGTGACGATGGCCATCGGGAACATCCACAGCGGGATCATGGCCGGGAAGTTGAACGGCGTGATGCCGGCGCACACGCCCAGCGGCTGCAGCAGCGTGTAGGTGTCGACGCCGTTGGCCACGTTGTTGGCCAGCTCGCCGAGCTGCAGGTTGCCGATGTTCGATGCGTGCTCGACCACTTCGAGGCCGCGGAATACGTCACCCTCGGCGTCCGGCAGCGTCTTGCCCTGCTCGGCGGTGAGGATGGCGGCCAGCTCGCCCATGTGCTCGCGGATGAGCTGCTGCAGCTTCAGGAAGATGCGGGCGCGCGTGCCGATGGGCGTCTTGCGCCAGGTCTTGAAGGCTTCCTTGGCGGAGGCCACGGCGGCATCGAGCTCGGCCGGGGTTGCGAAGGGCACGCGGGCCAGCACCTGCTGCGTGGCCGGATTGACGATGTCGCGCCATTCGGTGGTCTGGGATTCGACGAGCTTGCCGCCGATCAAGAGCTTGACGGTGGCGACCTGGGTCGAAGGGGTGGTGGTGGCGTCCATGGGGGGTTGTCTCCTGTGAATCCTGGGAAAGCGATGCCGGTTCGGGCCGGTGCAACTCGCATCCTAGCTTTGCAGATTTGCCATGACAATAGACAAATATGCGCCACGGCTTTGCAAAAATGCAGATTCCCACACCGCACCGACACGGAGACACGCACGCACATGGACTGGGACAACCTGCGCTACTTTCTGGAGCTGGCCCGCTCGGGCACGCTGATGAGCGCGGCACGCCGGCTCGAGGTGGACCACACCACAGTGGCGCGGCGCATCCAGGCGCTCGAAAAGGAAGTCGGCGCCCCGCTCTTCTCGCGCGAATCGGGCGGCCACCGGCTCACCGAGGCGGGCCGCCGGCTGCAGCCACAGGTCGAGGCGATGGAAAGCGCCTTCCAGGCGGTCGAGAGCACTGCGCCGGCCTCGCAGGAGGGCCTGTCGGGCCTGATCCGCATCGGCGCCACCGAAGGCTTCGGCACGGTGGTGCTGGCGCCGCGGCTCGCGCTCTTCGCGCAGCAGCATCCCAGGCTCACCATCGACCTGCTGGCAATGCCGCGGCTGGTGCACCTGTCGCGGCGCGAGGCCGACATCGTGATCTCGCTCGAACGGCCGGCGCGCGGGCCGGTGGTGGTCACCAAGCTCACGGACTACACGCTGCGGCTCTATGCGTCGAAGCAGTACCTGGCGGCGCACAAGCCGATCAAGACGCGCGAGGACCTGCGCGGCCACACCTTCATCAGCTACGTGGACGACCTGCTGTTCAGCAAGGAGTTGCAGTACCTCGACGAACTGCACCGGCCCGACGCGTTTGCGCTGCGCAGCACCAGCGTGCTCGCGCAGCACCAGGCCGTCGCGGCAGGCGCAGGCATCGCAGTACTGCCGGCCTTCGTGGCCGACCGCGACAAGACGCTGCGCCCGGTGCTCGCGGGGCAAGCGAACTTCACGCGCACCTTCTGGATGTCGATGCCGGTGGAAACCAAGCATCTGGCACGCATGCAGGCCGTGTGGGAGTTCCTGCGCGAAACTGCGGCGGCGCAGCGGGGGCTTCTCTTGCCTGACGGCGCCTCAGGTTGAGCGAGGGGGCGTTCGGGGTGCGTGCACAGGACACCGGGTACTTCCCTCCGCGAATGTCCCCCGCTTCGGCTTTCGCCCCTCCTCCTTTGTTTCGCTGCGGGGAGCACCCGGTGCCCTGTGCACGATGGGCGCTGCTGTCGTGCTGGCCGATCGACCGCTGCGCTGAGCGATCACGCTGGCGGTGTGCTCTGCGCAGCGAAATAAAGGAGGAGGCATGCGGCCTTAGGCCGCGCCGGGGGACATTCGCTTCGCTGCGCACACCGTCGGCGTGAGCGCGCCCCGAACAACAGCGCCACAAAACGCACAATGCGGGCGAACAGAAAAGCCAGGGTTTCATTCCAGAACCAAGGAGATCGCAATGCCACGTCATCGTCCCGCACGGCTCGAACACATCGCAGGCATCGGCGTCGACCGCATGGGCGCCATCGCCGACGATGCGGAGGGCCCGCCCTTTCTCCGTCTTGAAAACCTCGACGTCGATATTCCGCCGGACCCTGAAGCCGTTGCGCGAACCGTGCGTGCGGCTTCGGAGGATGCGGACAACAGCTATTTGCCTTTCGTCGGGCAGTCGCACTTGCGCGAAGTCGCTGCGCAGCATGTGTCGGCGCTCTCGGGCGTGGCATACAGCGGCGCGCGCAACTGCGTGATCTCCGCAGGCGGACTCTCGGGCATCCTCAACGCGCTGCTCGCGACGGTCGAAGTGGGCGACGAAGTGCTCGTGACCGATCCGACCTACGCGGGCCTGCTCAACCGCATTCGGCTCGCGGGAGGAACGCCGAAGTACGTGCCCTTCGCCTTCACGCCCGGCGGCGAATGGAAGCTCGATCGCGCGGCGCTGCAATCCGCCGTCGGGCCGCGCGTGCGCGCGATGCTGTTGATGTCGCCTTCGATGCCGACCGGCGGCTGCTTCGATGAAGACGACTGGCGCGCCATTGCCGCGCTGTGCGTGCAGCACGACCTGACGCTCATCCTCGACACCGCCATGGAACGTCTCTTGTACGACGGGCGCAAAGTGATTCATCCTGCAGGCCTCCCCGGCATGGCCGAACGCACGATCACGGTCGGCTCCTCGGCCAAGGAACTGCGCATGATCGGCTGGCGCGTCGGCTGGACCGTCGCGCCCGAGAGCTACATGCCCGATCTCATTGCCGTGTCGCTGGCCAACGTGGTGGTGCCGGTGGGTATCGCGCAGGACGCGGTGGCGACGGCACTGGCGCAATCCGTGCACACGCTCGCACCCTATGTGGCCGAGCTGGAACGCCGGCGCGACACGGTGCTCGACGAACTCACGGGCTTGCCGGTGGGCGTACCGGCCGGCGGCTGGTCGCTGCTGCTGCGGACGAGCGACTTCGGCATCGACGGCCAGACGCTGTCGGAGCGGCTGCTGAAAGCGCGCGTCTGCGCCACCGCGATGCAGGGCTGGGGCGAGACGCACGGCGCGCAGTACCTGCGCTTCGTGTTCTCCAACGAGCCGGTCGAGCGGCTGCGCGGGCTCGGCGACAAAGTGCGGGCCGCGCTCGGCGCCTGAGGCTTACGAGAAAAGACGCTTCCAGAGGCTCTTGCCGGCGGCAGGCTCGGCGACCGCCGCCTCGGACTTTTCGAGCAGCTCGACGAGCCCCGGCACGCGGGGCTTCTTGAGCCAGCGCGCATAGGCGAGGTAGGTGTCCGCCTTGTCCTTGATGTGCAACTCCGGTGGCATTGCAGGGCATGGCGCGGAGCCCAGCAGCATGCGCAAGGCCTCGAGCCGGTTCATGCGGATCGCGCTCGCAAGCGCCGTTTCGCCGAGCGATGGAACGATGTCGTTCGGGCCCGCGAGCCCGGCATCGAGCAAGCGCCGAATGGTGATTGCATCGCCGTCGACGGCAGCCGCACCCAATGCCTCGAGCGCCGCCAGCTTTTCCGGCGGGATGCCGGCCTTGTAGGCATCGTCGCGCTTCTCATCCTCGCTGCGCGCGTCGTCGCCTTCCATCGTCATGAAGTCGGTCACCAGGGCCACCGGTTCGCCCGCCGCGTCGAGCGCCCAGAAGCTCGGATAGCTGCCGTCGCCCCAGCCCGAACTGAAGATCAGCACGTTGTTCGGGGTGCCCGCCCCCAGCGGGTAGTGGTCCGCCATGTCGGCAGTGCCCAGTTCGGCATGAAGCACATCGTCGTAGTAGCTGACGTAGCCGGGCTTGCCGGCTTCGCTTGCCTCCCGCTCGGCCATGGCCTTTGCGCCATCGACGTCCATGAAGCAGCCGACGCCCGCATCGACCGGGTAACCGTAGAACTCGTCGTCGCCAAGCGCATCCTGCGACTGTCCTTCGAGCAGCGCCGGCGCCCAGCGCAGATCGGTGGCCTGCAGACCGCCGCGCTCGCGCAGCCACAACACTGCCAGCGCATGCCGGCCGTTGTCTTGCAACACCTCGACGGTGAACGCGCCGCGCCCGCTCACGCTGCGAACGAAGGGCTGGCGCTCCGGCTGCACCAGCGGATCGCAGGCCACGATGCGCCCGCTCGTGATGTTCAGCAGGCCGCAAGGCTGCCGCTGCAGGTGCCGTGCGCGCAGTGCCTCGTCGTCGAGAAGGATGGTCCGGAGGTTGTCGATGTCGAGATAGGCCATGCGCGCAGTTTCTCATTCAACGACAAGGGCCGCGAAAGCGGCCCTTGTGATTACCGTCGGCGCGAACGAACCTACTGGATCAGCTTGGCGCCCGTCTTCGCCTGCAGCGTATCGAAGCTCACGCCCGGCGCAAGCTCGATCACCTTCAGGCCCTCGGGCACCACGTCCATCACGGCCAGGTCGGTGATGATGCGGTCGACCACGCCCACGCCGGTCAGCGGCAGTGTGCACTTCTCGAGGATCTTGAGGTCTTCGGTGCCGTCCTTCTTCTTCGCGACGTGCTCCATCAGCACGATCACGCGCTTCACGCCGGCCACGAGGTCCATGGCGCCGCCCATGCCCTTGACCATCTTGCCGGGGATCATCCAGTTGGCGAGGTCGCCCTTCACGCTGACCTGCATCGCGCCGAGGATCGACAGGTTGATCTTGCCGCCGCGGATCATCGCGAAGCTGTCGTGGCTGCCGAAGATGGCCGAGCCGGGCAGCGTGGTGACGGTCTGCTTGCCCGCGTTGATCAGGTCGGCATCGACCTGGTCTTCGGTCGGGAACGGGCCGATGCCGAGCATGCCGTTCTCGCTTTGCAGCCAGACTTCCTTGTCGCCGACGAAATTGGCGACCAGCGTCGGGATGCCGATGCCCAGGTTCACGTAGAAGCCGTCTTCGAGTTCTTGCGCGGCACGGGCCGCCATCTGGTCTTGGGTCCAGGGCATCTCAGGCTCCTTCTTTCTTGTTGGTGGACACTGCCGGCACTTCGCTGCCGGCTGCCGCATGGGCAATGGCGGTCTGGGCCTCGGCCTTGGCGGCGGCGGCATCGACCGAGGCGCTCACCGTGCGCTTCTCGATGCGCTTCTCGGGGTTGGCGTTGAGCACGATGCGGTGCACGTAGATGCCCGGCAGGTGGATGTCGTCGGGGGCCAGTTCGCCCGCTTCGACGATCTTCTCGACCTCGACGATGCAGACCTTGCCGGCCATGGCAGCGGCCGGATTGAAGTTGCGCGCCGTGAGGCGGAAGCGCAGGTTGCCCGACTTGTCGGCCACGTCGGCCTTCACCAGCGCCACGTCGGGCACCAGCGAGCGTTCCATGACGTAGGCTTCGCCGTCGAACTCGCGCAGTTCCTTGCCCTCGGCCACCTGGGTGCCCACGCCGGTCTTGGTGAAGAAGGCCGGGATGCCCGCGCCGCCCGCACGCAGCTTCTCGGCCAGCGTGCCCTGGGGCGTGAATTCGAGCTGCAGCTCGCCCGCGAGGTACTGGCGCTCGAACTCCTTGTTCTCGCCCACGTACGACGCGATCATCTTCTTGATCTGGCGCGTCTCGAGCAGCTTGCCGAGGCCGAAGCCGTCGACGCCCGCGTTGTTCGAGATGACGGTGAGGTTCTGCACGCCGGAGTCCTTCAGCGCGTCGATCAGCGCTTCGGGAATGCCGCACAGGCCGAAGCCGCCGACCGCGAGCGTCTGCCCGTCGGCGACGACCCCCTTGAGTGCCGCATCTGCGGAGGGATAAATCTTGTTCACTCGGGCTCCTTGGTGGAATGGTGGAGAGTGGGTGGGAAAGCCCTGAACGATACTACGTACCCGCATACGTAGTATTTCGTAATGGTGACCCCCGATGCCCGAGATCGATTACCGGCTGGCTTTTGAGCACGCGCCCGTCGGCATGGTGGTGTCGAGCAACCGCACCATCGTGGCCTGCAACGAGCGCGTGTGCGAGATCTTCGGCGCAACGCCCTCCGCGTTGGTCGGGCATTCGTTCAGCATCCTGTACCCGAGCGTGGCCGAATTCGAGCGCATCGGCAAGCGCATGGAGCCTTTCCTGAACGCCAGCGGCCGCTATGCGGACAACCGCATGATGAAGCGGCTCGGCGGCCTGCACGGCGCCATGGCCGGCGAGACCTTCTGGTGCCACGTCACCGGCCACGCCATGAACCGCGCCGCGCCGCACGAGGCCGGCATCTGGACCTTCGAGGACCTGGGCTCGCGCCGCGCGGTGAAGGCCCAGCTCACGCCGCGCGAGCGCGAGGTGGCGGCGCAGGTGATGCAGGGTCTGACCTCGAAGGAAATCGGCAAGGCGCTGGGCATCAGCCACCGCACGGTGGAGCTGCACCGGGCGCGGCTGATGCGCAAGTACGCGGCGGCGACCACGGCGGAGCTGGTTCAGAAGCTCATCGCAGGCTAGGTCCGGGCCGCAGCCAGATTTCCATCCGGATCATGTCCCGCAATGGGATGCCGCCCTGCTTCGTCGCCTTGCCCCAGCGGCGCACGAAGAAGTCGAAATCGACACCGACGATGCGGAAGCCGAAGCGCTGATAGAAACCCAGCTCGCGCAGGCTGCTGTTGCCAGTGCCGACTTCGAGGCGGTGCGCGCCTCGCTGCGTGGCGAGCAACTTCGCCTTCCGAAGCAGCGCGGTGCCGATGCCCTGGCCCTTGCACTCCTCGGCCACGGCGATGTTCATGATTTCCCAGGTGTCGGCGCGGGTCTCCATCAGCACCATCTGGCCGACGACCTCGCCGGCCTGCTCGGCAAGCCACTGCTCGCCCCGGGCCAGGTACTTCTCGACCTCGGCGCGCGGACCGTCGGCATCGAACAGAAGCGGCCAAGGCACGGCGTCTTCGGCGGTGGCCTTGCGAATCTTCAATCCGGTCATTCGTTCTTTGCTTGTCATGTTTCGTCAGGCATCCGTGTCCGCTTCATTTTCTGCGGAGCCTTCGTCGTTGCAATCTGCGCGGAACGCGAGATGCCGAGAGTACGGGATATCGAGGCCCTCTCTTTACCTCGCGCACCCCTCGCCCGAACTGGAACGCCTCCTCGCCCAGCACATGAAGGCCAGGACGATGGAAGTCGAATCCGTCCGTCTTTCGCCGATCTCCCACCCGGACCGGATCGCCAACCCGATCCTGGAGGCAGCGGGAAGTTCCAGCCCGTGGCCATCGGATCGTTGCAAAAACGGAAACGCCGTGTCGACGAAAGCCCTGTGTCGCACCCCGTCTGGAGGTCTATCTTTGAACCCATGCGAACAAGCCGTTCGCAACCACTCAGGAGTACGCGATATGTCCACAGCCCTTCATTCCGAAAAGAACCTCCTTCAGCAAACGAAGCTGTCGGTGGCACAGGTCCATGCAATGGCCACGCACCGGCTGCCGGTGACGCTGACTCTTGCGGCAATCATCCTGTCGGTGCTCGGCGTCAAGCCCTGAGCGCAGCCGGGCTCACTCGGGCTTGATGTCCGCCGCCTTGATCACCTTCGACCAGCTCGCCAGTTCCTGGTCGACGAACTTGCCCAGGGCCGTCGGGTCCATGTAGATGGCGAAGGCACCCTGCTCGTCCACCTTCTTGCGGAACGATTCGCTCTCGACGATCTTCTTGATCTCGGCACTCAGCTTGTTGACGACCTCGGGCGGCGTCCTGGCCGGCGCGAACACCGCGAACCACGACTCGACCTCGTAGCCCGGCAGCCCCGCCTCGGCCGCGGTCGGCACATTGGGCATCGACGGGTGGCGCTTGCTGCCCGTGTAGGCCAGCGGCTTGATGCGTCCGCCCGCGAAGTGGCCGATGACCGAAGGCGGCGTGGTGATGAACATGTCGACGTTGCCCGCAATCAGGTCGTTGATCGCCGGGCCCGAGCCCTTGTAGGGCACATGCGTCATCGTCTGCCCGGCCTGCCGCGACAGCAGCTCCCCGGCGATGTGCTGGATCGAGCCGTTGCCCGACGAGGCGTAGAAGAGGCCGCCCTCCTTCTTCTTGCCGTACGCGAGCAGCTCCTTCATCGAATTGACCGGCAGCTTGCCACTCACTGCGACGACGTGCGGCGCGCGCATCACCATCGCCACCGGCACGAAGTCCTTGGTCGGACTCCACTTGATCTGCGGGAAGAGCGCGGGGTTGCCGACGTGGTAGCCCGAGTACTGCATCAGCAGCGTGTAGCCGTCGGGCGCGGCGCGGGCCACGATCTCGGCGCCGATGTTGCCGCTGGCACCGGGCTTGTTATCGACCACGATGGGCTGGCCCAGCGCGCGCTGCAGCGGGTCGGCGACCAGGCGCGCCATGATGTCGGTGGAGCCCGCGGGCGCGGTGGGCACGACGAGGGTGATCGGTTTCGAAGGCCAGGTGTCGGCATTCGAGGCGGTGGCGGCCAGCGCGAGGCAGAAGACCGCGAGGAGGCGGTGGGCGAGTTTCATGGTTTGTCTCCGGTTTTGTGTATTGGCTGTCTTCGAGGCTCGAGCCTTCAGGGCGCAAGCTCCGAAATCTCGATGAGATTCAGGTCAGGATCGCGCACGTAGACCGAGCGGATGCGTGAGGTCGCGCCCGTTCGCATGACGGGGCCTTCGACGATCGCGACGCCTTTCTCGCCGAGGCGCGCGATGACCTCTTCGAGCGGCACGCTGGCGATGAAGCACAGGTCCAGCGAGCCCGGCGTGGGCAGGTTCGCCTTGGGCTCGAACTCGTGCCCCTTCACATGCAGGTTGATCTTCTGGTTGCCGAAACGAAAGGCCTTGCGGCCTGCGCCGAAGGTTTCCAGCACCATGCCCATCGCATCGACGTAGAAGCGCACGCAGGCCTCTTCGTTCGCGGTGGTGAGCACGAGGTGATCCAGGTGGTCGATCATGTTTTCTCCTTTTGCGAGCGCGAATTTGCGCGCTCGACGATGTCGTTGAAATCAGCCGGTGGCGCATGCCGCGTCAGACGGTGCCCGGCGCGCGAGACCTGGCTGGACAGTTCGTGCTGCACGAGCGATTCGAGCTGCCCGGCGGCGGCGATCAGACCGTCCAGGTCCATGCCGGTGTCGTAGCCCATGCACTGCAGCATGTGCACCACGTCCTCGGTCGCGACGTTGCCGGTGGCGCCGGGCGCATAGGGGCAGCCGCCGATGCCGCCCAGCGACATGTCGAGCCGCCGGATGCCCGCCTCGACGGCGGCCACCGTGTTCGCGAGCCCCATGCCGCGCGTGTTGTGGAAGTGGGCCGTCCATTCCATGGCGGGATGCATGGCGAGCACGGCCTCGCAGACCGCCTGAACCTGCGTGGGATAGGCCATGCCCGTGGTGTCGCACAGCGTGATGCCCTGTACGCCCAGCGCAGCAAAACGGTCGATCCAGCCCTGCACGGCCACCAGAGGCACCTCGCCTTCCATCGGGCAGCCGAACACGCAGGAGAGCGACACGTTCACCGGCACGCCGGCCTGTTTCGCCAGCGCGATGACCTCGGCCAGCTGTGCGAACGACTGCTCGCGCGTCATTCGCAGGTTGCTCAGGTTGTGGGTCTCGCTCGCCGACATGACGATGTTGAACTCGTCGATGCGGTTTTCCAGCGCGCGCTCGGCCCCCCGCACGTTCGGCACCAGCGCGGTGTAGACCACGCCCGGCCGGCGGGCGATGCGGTGCATCACCTCCTCGCCATCGCGCAGCGCGGGAATCGCCTTGGCCGAAGTGAACGAGGTCACCTCGATCTTGGCGTAGCCGAGCGTGCTCAGGCGATCGACCAGTGCGATCTTGTCGTCGGTGGGGATGAAGCGGCTTTCCATCTGGAAGCCGTCGCGGGTCGCCACCTCGTTGACGAGGAGCCGTGTGCCTTGGCCCGATCTCATGCCGTCTCCCCTTCTGTGCGGCGCGCGGGCCAGCCCACGCCCTGCAGATCGCCGCTGTGCTCGCCAAGCCGCGGTGCCGCATGCGCGATGCGGCCCGGCGTGGCGCTGAGCTTGGGCACCACGCCCGGCACCTTGAGCATTTCGCCGTCGGAGCCGCGCGCCTCCACGATCATCTGGCGCGCCAGGTACTGCGGATCGGTGGCGATGTCGGCCACCGTGTAGATGCGCCCGACCGGCACCCCGGCCGCGTCGAGCACGGCCAGCACGTCGTCGCGGCTGCGCTGCAGCGTCCATGCCTCGATGGCGCCATCGATCTCTTCCACGCGCCGCACGCGGCCGTCGTTGTGCACGAGCTCGGGGTCGTTCTCCAGGTCTGCGCGTTCGATGGCCCGCATCAGGCGACGGAAGATGCTGTCGCCATTGCCCGCCACCAGCACGTAGTGCCCATCGTTGCAGCGGTAGGCGTTGGTGGGCGCAATGCCGGGCAACGCACTGCCGGCCCGTTCCCGCACGGCACCGAAGGCGTCGTATTCGGGCAGCAGGCTTTCCATCACGTTGAAGACCGACTCGTAGAGCGCCACGTCGATGAACTGGCCCTCGCCGCCGTGGGCCGTGCGGTGGTGCAGCGCGGTCAGCACGCCGATCACGCCGTGCAGCGCCGCCAGCGTGTCGCCGAGCGAAACGCCCACGCGCACCGGCACCCTGCCCGGCTCGCCGCTCAAGTAGCGCAGCCCACCCATCGACTCGCCGAGCACGCCGAAGCCGGGTTTGTCGCGGTAGGGCCCGGTCTGCCCGTAGCCCGAGATGCGCAGCATGATGAGCCGCGGGTTGAGCGCATGCAGCCGTTCCCACCCCAGCCCCCAGCCTTCGAGTGTGCCGGGCTTGAAGTTCTCGATCAGCACATCGGCTTCGAGGGCCAGCGCGCGCACCGCCTCCTGCCCCTCGGCGCTGCGCAGGTCGAGGCACACCGAGCGCTTGTTGCGCGACTGCACCTCCCACCAGACCGAGCTGCCGTCGCGCAGCATCCGCCACTTGCGCAGCGGATCGCCGACGCCGGCGGGCTCGACCTTGATCACGTCGGCGCCAAACTCCGCCAGCGTCTTGCCGGCGAACGGGCCGGCGATGAGCTGGCCGAGCTCCAGCACCTTCAGGCCTTCGAGTGCATTCATGTCTGCGTCTGTCTCCAGGTTGGGTTGCCCCAACTCTAGAAACAGATCGCGATGGACGGAATTGCTCTGACGGCAGGACGGCTTCGCAAAACGCGAAGGCCGGGGCCGCCTACTTCTTCTTCAGCGCCGACGCAGGCTTGGCTACAACCGGCGGCGCGACGGGCGCCTTGACCCAGCCCCGCAGCATCACGCCCATCCAGAGCCCGGCAGCGAAGACCACCCAGTACACCCACGTCGGCATGTTCTCCACGCCGCTGTGCAGGTTCATGCCGAAGGCCGCACCGATGGCCATCAGCGGAAAGGTCAGCGCCGCGATGGTGTTGAGCTTGTGCTGTGCGCGGCTGACTTCCATGCCCGCGCGCGCCTGCGCTTCGGCCGCATGCGCAAGCCGGTAGTCGAGCGACATGCGGGTGTCGGCGAGCAGCAGCTCCATGCCGCGCGTGATCTCGACTGCAAGGTCGCGCAGGTCGATCAGCATCAGGTCGTCCTTGACGGCCTCGCGTGCCGCCTGCAGGGTGGCCTGCATGTTCATTGCGGCGCGCGTCAACGGAATCAGCGGACCGAGTATCTGGAACAGTTCTTCCGAGGTCTCGGCCGCCTGATGCCGGATCTCGAAAGTGCCCAGCGCCGCGCGATAGCTGTCGAGCAGCTTGGCGAAGGCCCGCTCGCCGGGGCTGTTTCCCTTGTGGAACCAGGCGCCGTCGGGCTTGCGCAGGAACACCGCGGGCTTGCGCTCCGCGCCGCTGCCGGCAGGCGGCTCGTGCAGGATCACCATCAGGTGGCCCTGCTCGTGGATGACGCGCTGCGCGCCGTAGCTGGCGCCTCCCAGCCGCTGCTGTATCTCCGGGGGCAGCTCCCAGTCGTAGTCGATTCTTCTTGGCATCAGGCGGCCTGCAGTTCTTTCCACAAGGTATCGAATTCGTCGGCAAATCGGCGAACGAGCGAGGGGTCGTTGCTCAGCACCAGGTTCTCTTCGTTGTAGTCGCTGGCGCTGCGGGTCCAGTTGTAGCTGCCGTTGAGCAGCCGGGCGCCGTCGAAGATCGCGAACTTGTGGTGCATGTGGGCTTCGGTGCGGTCCACCGCGATCGGGATGCCGGCTGCGCGCAGCTGGCCGACGTCGCTGCCGCGGTCGAATTCCTTGTCGTTGTCGGTGATGAAGCGCAGCGCCACGCCGCGCCGGTGCGCGGCGAGCACCTCGGCGGTGATGCGGTCGTCCGAGAGCGTGAAGACGCAGAGGTCGACCGAGCGCTTCGCCGCCTTCAGCTGCTGGTTGATCGCCTGCAGGCAGGCCGTACCCGGGCTGAAGAAGGCCTGCGAGCGCACCGCGACCGAATCGGGCAAGCGGCCGGTGTCGATCGCGCGGACCACGCCTTCGAGCCACTTGAGCAGGGCCAGTTGCTCCGGGTCGGCGGTGCGGGCGCGCACCAGGTCGAACGCGCGGTTGCGCAGCTGGCGCAAGCCGTCTTCGGGCGGCGAGGCTTCGCGCAAGGTGTGCACCAGCACGCGGCGCTCGTCGTCGCTCAGGCGCGCATCGGCCATGGTGGCGTCGAGCTGGGCGAGCAGTTCGGGCAATGCGGCCTGCGGCTCGCCGGAAACGGATGCGGATGTGGCCTGCATGGCTCAGTGGTCCTTGTCGGGTTTGGGCGGGGGCGCGCGCTTGGGCGCAGCCCGCGTGGCCTGCACTTCGGCCGCCAGCCGCTCCATGTCTTGCTTGATCGAGCGGTCGAGTTCGAGCCGGCGTTCGGTGGCGGTCACCAGCGGCAGGATCAGTTCGCGGTAGGTCACTGCGATCTGGAGCATCGCGTCGGCCAGTCGCTGGCTCTCGTTCGCGCCCTCCGGGCGCGGTTCGGGCTTGAGCGCATCGACCGCGCGCGCCACGTCGAGCATGCTGCTGGCAATGCGCTGGCTGCCGTCCACGTCGGCGCCGCCGAGCTTGCGCTGCCGCACGAACTCGTCGCAGATGGCCGTCCAGCGCGCGCTTTCCTCCGGCGTCGGGCTGCCCAGCAGTTGCGCGAGGCGCAGCAGGTTTTCCTCGGCGCCGGTGGTCAGCGTCTGGGCTTCGCCGCGGTAGTGGTCGCGCAGCAGCGCATCGAGCTCGTCGTCGCGCATCAGCGCGGTGATCTTGCCCGCGAGCTTGGTCATGTTGCGGTAGCTGCCCTGCAGCTTGAACGGCGGTGCGGTGCGGTACGCCTCCTGCTGCGCAGCCGATTCGATGTACGCAAGGTTGACCTTGAGCAGCAGGTCGCGCGCCCGGAAGAGCCGCTGCAGCAGCGCCTTGATTTCCTCCAGCTCGACCGCGCTGTACGCATGCGAGAGCGCACTGCTCGGCACCTCGTGGCCCTGCGCCATCTTCACCAGCAGTTGCACGTCCTTGGGGTCGCGCGAGGCGAGCGGCATCAGCGTGGGGTTGGAGGTCAGGCTGTTCTCGATGTACGAGAGCGAGAAGGCGGCCTCGCGGCCCGAGAGCACGTCGCCGAGGTTGTAGATGTCGGCGCGGTTGGCCAGCATGTCCGGGATCTTGAACACGTCGCCCGACTCGGTGTACGGGTTGCCCGCCATCACGATCGCGAAGCGCTTGCCGCGCATGTCGTAGCCGCGCGGCTCGCCGTTCCACACGCCCTCGATGCGGCGCGTGCCGTCGGCCAGCGCGATGAACTTCTGCAGGAACTCGGGGCTGGTGTGCTGGATGTCGTCGAGGTACAGCATCACGTTGCTGCCCATCGCGAGGCCGAGATTCAGCTTCTCCAACTCCTGCCGCGCCGCGCTGTTGGGCGCGTTGGCCGGGTCGATGGCGGTCACGCCGTGGCCCAGCGCGGGGCAGTTGATGCGCACGAAGATCAGGCCGAGCCGGTCTGCCACGTACTCCATCAGCGTGGTCTTGCCGTAGCCGGGCGGCGAGATCAGCAGCAGCAGGCCCATGCGGTCGGTGCGGCTGCCCTCGCCCGCCGAGCCGATCTGCTTGGCAAGGTTGTCGCCGATGATGGGCAGGTAGAGCTCGTCGATCAGCTGGTTGCGCACGAAGGTCGAGAGCGGCTTGGCCTGGAACTGGCTCAGCTTGAGCCGCGCCTTCTCGCGTTCGAGCAGCTCGTGGCGCAGGCTGTGCAGCGCCTCGTAGCCCGGCACCGCGTGCGTGGCGTGGAACAGGAAGCGGCGCCAGAAGTCGTTGAGGTTCAGCGTCGTGCGGCCTGCGGCCACGCGTGGATGGTCGCCGCGCAGGCCCTCGACCGTGCGGTCGAGCGCCGCGTTGACGCGGGTGCGCTTGAGCGGCATGGCCAGCACGCTGGCCGCGTCGTCCACCCAGTCGACCGATTGCGGCGCCTGGTGGATGGCATAGGCGCGCACCCAGTCGCGCGCGAGGCGCCAGCGCTCGGCCGGCGGTGCGGCGTCGAGGTCGTGCTGCCAGGCGTCGCGCCGGCCGCCGCGCTCCAGTTCGCGCAGCAGCGCGGCCGCGAGGTCTTCGCCCGCGCCCGACACGGCCCAGGTTTCGCCGCCATGCTCGCCGGCCAGCTCGCGCACCAGGTACGCAGCCGCCTGGTCGCACAGGGTGGCCACGCGGCCCTGATGGGCGTCGCGCTCTTCATCGCTCGCGGTCTCCGCCAGCGGCAGCAGGTCGGGCACCACGTCGCGCGCGAAGTGGTTGAGTGCGCGCGCGGTGTCGGCTTCGAGCTGCTCCAGCGCATCGCGCCGTCCGAACAGGGCCTGCATCTGCAGGGCAGCCCGCGCGCGGCGCAGCAGCGATTCGCGGTGCGCGATCAGGTGGCCGTGCTGCCAGTAGAGCAAGGCCAGTGCACGCTCGGTCGGGCCCCAGGCCAACAGGCCCGCCTGATCCTGCATCCCGACGAGCGCACCGAGCAGGCGCATCGCGTCGTCGTCATGGATGCCCTTCTGGTAGCCCTCCTGATACCGTGCGGCGGCAAAGCGGCGGACCATGTCGAGCAGTTGCGGATGCAGCGGGTCTTCGGCCAGCAGCGTGAGCACCTCGGCCCAGTTGCGCTCGGCCTTGCCGTCGAGCAGCGCTTCCAGCAGGCGGCCGGCGAGGTACTCGGCGCGCGACAGCTCGACCGTTTCCGACACCAGCGCCTGGTTCCAGTAGCGCTGCAAGGGCAACAGCCGGGGTTCGTCCACAGGGCTCTGGTAATCGGTGCCCGTCACCTGGTAGGCCATGCCTTCGTCGCGGCCCACCAGCGTCAGGTCGACCGGCTGGCGGTGCACGGTGAAGGCATGGCGGCCGAGGCGCAGCGTGTCGCCGCCCTCGCTCACCAGCTCGCGCTTGTCGCGGATCGAGCGCAGCGCCTGGTCGCGCGCGGTCTTCAGGCGGGTGTCGAGCTCGTCGGCCGGCACCGCGGCGCCCAGCGTGCGCAGGTCGGCAATCAGCGTGTGCAGCTTGCCGATCATCGGGTCGGCCGCAAAGTAGCTGTGAACCTGGGTCAGCTCGCCGAACTGGGCAATGCGGCGCGGAATGCCATCGAGGATACGGCCGGCCGCATCGACCACGCCCTGCGCGCGGCGCTGGCGGGCTTCCACCAGGCTCTGCCGGCGCGCGGACAGCGCTTCGTAGACGGTCTCGCGCTTCTCCGCGATGTCGGCCAGGAAGTCTTCCTGCTCGGCGAAGCGGCCTTCGATTTCTTCCAGCTGGGCCAGGAGGCGCGTGAGCGCGTCGTCGCACTTCTCGGGCGTGTCGGCGAACTCCAGCGCGTTTTCCACCGCCTGGCTGAAAAGCTTGAACTGGGCGCCGAACTCGGCGCGCGCCTCGGTCGCCCCCAGCGACTTGCGCCGCATCCGCGCGTCGGCGCGCATACGGTTGATGTCGGCATAGATCAGCGAGATGCGGTCGAGGATCGAGGTCCGGATCACCGCGTCGCCGCCCGGCAGGCTCCCGAGCTGCTCGGTCAGCAGGTCGAGGCCGGCGGCCTGCTCGTCGAGCGTCGTGAGCATCCGCCCGAGCGCCGGCGAAGTCGCCAGGGTGGGCAGCTCCAGCGCCAGCTTGTCGAGCGCCTGCCGCTGGCCGTTGAAGGCAGTGTCGGCCGCCAGGAACTGCATCGCGCGCTCGCCGATGCGCTGCTGCTCGGCCTCGAGCGCGGCGTCCATGGCGGCGATGCGCGGCAGGTCGGCGTAGCGCAGCTCCTTGAGCATCTGCAGTCCGCCGCGCCGCTCGCGCAGGCGCCCCAGGGCCTTCACGAAATCGTCGGGTGCGCGCCAGAGGGTGCTGGCGATATCGACCAGCAGCGCATGCTGCTGATCCTCGGCCTGGGCCAGTGCGCGCGCGGTTTCGCGCCGGATGGTGTCGACTTTTTCGAACTCGGCCAGCGTGCTGCGCGCCACGTCGGCGATGCTGCGCAGTTCGGCCATGAGACCCGCGGCCTCGGGCGCATCGAGCCAGAAGTAGGCGTCGCTCACGCGGGTGCACTGGCGGATCAGGTCTTCGTAGGCGGCGCGCGTGGGCGCCTGCTCGCGCACCGCGCGGGCGATGCCCATCAGGTCGGACACGCCGCGCACCAGCTCGGCGTTGCCGATCTTGCCGAAGAAGCCGGTGGCGGGCGGCTGCGCGCTCACATGCTCCTCGCTGGCGAACGGTGTTTGCCAGAGCTGCATCGGATGCACGCGCGTCGGCTCGCCGTCATCGTTGAACACCAGGATGCGGCCGTCGGCGAAGCGCGCGTAGCCGTTGGCGATGATCGGCGTCGCGAGCTTCTTGTCGATCAGGTTGTAGTTGAAGAGCGCATAGCGCCCCGGCTTCGGGTCGTAGAACACATAGGCCACGTCCTCGCCGTTGGGCGAGCGCAGCATGCGCTTGAAGCGCAGGTTCTCCACCACCTCGGCCGGCAGGTCGAAGCGCTTGCGCTCGCCCGACTGCAGGTAGTAGCCACCCGGAAAAATGATGCCATGGTCTTCGGGCAGTTGCACGCAGGAGCCGCCGATGGCGTCGATGCGCTCGACCTGCTGCGTGCGGATGTTGAACACCAGGTAGCGCGTGACCTGCTCGCGGTAGGGCTTCACCCGCAGCAATATCAGCATGCCGAGCCTGGCCCAGGCGATCTCGGCGTCGGTGAGCGACTGGCTCTTGTCCTCCACCGGCTCGCTGTAGATGCCGAGCCCGGTCTCGGTGTTGTTCTCGATCTTGATCGTGAGGTCGCCGCCGAGGGTTTCGACGAACACCGTGTCGAGCACGTTCACATGCGGGTGCTTGCCGCCCACGTGGTCTTCGCGCGTGGCGACGGTCCACTCGAAATCGTGGCTCGCGGGCAAGGCAATGTCGCGCTCGCCGCGGTTGTCGATGTAGTGGATGCTGCCGTCGCGCTCGATGGCCCAGCGGAACACGCGCACGTCGTGCAGTTGCTGGCCGATCTGGAAGGAGGCCAGCAGCTTGTCCTGCGTGACGCGCAGCTGCAGCAGCGTGGCCTGCTTGTAGTAGGCGTAGAGCTCGCGGAAATCGGAGGCGAAGCGCGTGTCTTCGAGAAAGGTGCCCGCCAGGGGCACCGGCTGCAGCTCATCGTTCTCGGTGGCCGCCTCTCCCGGCAGCGCGAGCCGGTAGAGGCCAAACACGTCGCCCACGGCCGTTTCCTTGCGCAGGCCGATGAAGACGTTGTAGCCGAACAGCAGCAGGTCGCCGATGCGCACGATGTCGCGCGCCACGGCATTGTTCTCGGTGCGCGCGCGGGTGCGCAGCACCAGGGCCTGATCGGAGCGGCCGAACTCCGCGAGCCGCTGCTCGTTGAGCGCCTGCGTCTTCTTCAGCAGGCCCTCGCCCTGGGTTTCGAGCCGCTTCTTCAGCAGGTCGTAGCTGCCGCTGCCCGAAACCAATGCTTCGGTCTGGTCGGCTGCCGTTTGGGCGCCGGTCGGCGCCGCCGTTTCGTCGGTGAGTTGCATGGGTCGGCGCGGTCAGTCCGCGCGCAGCAGTGCGAGCAATTCGTCGCGGTGAGGCTGGGCGTCCAGCCAGGCGCGGATGCGGTCCAGCTCATCGATGCAGTCGTTGCCGTAGCGGCGGCGCAGCGCGGCGAGGCGGGCTTCGCGTACCTCCTCGGTCTGCAGCCGCCGCTGGTAGCCGTCGGACAGCAATTCGTCGAGCCGCCCGGCGAGGCCGCGGCTCACGATGGCCCGCCACTCGCCCGCATCGAACCACAGGTTCTGGCAGGCCACGCAGCGGTCGATGCGGAAATCGGGGCCGGCGCTGACGCGCAGGCGCTGCATCAGCCGGTCGCACTCGGGGCAGTGGCGCACRGCGGCGATGTCGAACACCTCGATGACTTCGTCGTCGACCGCATGCGGCACCCGACTGGGGTCCGCGGCCTTCCAGGCGCGCCAGTCGTCCATGGCCATCACCATGCCTTGGCAATCGCCGCATTGCACGCCCAACAGTGCTTCGGCCAGCGCCACGGGTTGCATCGCCGCGCGCCCGGCGCAGCTGCACTTCAGATTCGGATTCACTGCGCGTTTCCGTTCAAGGGGCGGAAGGTGGAGATCAGGTTCTGCAGGGCCGACTTCTGGACATCGGAGCCATCGGCAGCGATCTTGCTCATCAGCGAGGCCACGCTGAGGTTCTGGATCTCGCCCGAGGAATTGCCCAGCGCGCCGACGATGTCGCGCAGATCCTTCACCACGTCGCGTTCACCCGAGAGCTGGTCCTTGAAGGCGACCTGCACTGCCTGGCTCTTGGAGATGACGCCGTCGATGCCCTTGCCCACGGAGAGCGAGCGCACGAAGCTGTCGAAGTAGTCGCCCGAGCCGCCCACGATGTCGATCTTGGCGTTGGCGAGCGCGGTGCCCAGCACATCGGCCTGCTCCTTGGCGATAGAGGTTTGCGCGTCGATGCCCTTCATGGTTTCGATGTGCGACTTTTCCAGGCGCATGCGGAACTCTTCGTGGTCGCGGGTTTCGGGGCTCATCGACTTCATGGCCTCGAACTTCTCGTGCAGGCCCTTGGCCTCGGCGTTGAAGCGGGCTTCGATCACCTGCGCATCGGCCTGGCCGGATTTGAGGGTGGCCTCGGCATCGGCCGTGCGCACGTTCACTTCGGCGAGGCCGAGCTTTTCCTTGCCCGAGGCTTCGGCATCGAACTTGGCGCGCATGCCGGCGGCTTCGGCCTGCGAGCGTGCCTCGATCACCTGCGCGTCGGCCTGGCCGGCCTTGAGGATGGCGTCGGCATCGGCCTGGCGCACATGCACGTCGGCGAGGCCCAGCTTCTCCTTGCCCGTCGCTTCGGCTTCGAAGGTGGCGAGCCTGGCTTGCGCGGTGGCGATCTCGACCTTGGCGGCGGCCAGGCCCGGTGCGGCGGAGATGGCCTCGACGCCTTCGGCCTCGCGCTTCTTCGATTCGGCGTCGCGCTCGGCCACCTTCAGCTTGGCATCGGCCAGCGTGAGTTCTTCGGCCGCCTTGTGGCGCGCACGCTTTTCCTGCGTTTCGGCCGCCTTCACGTCGATCACCATCTTTTCGTCGGCCTGGCCCTCGGCCATGATGACGACGGACTTCTTGGTGCGCTCGGCCTCGGCCACCACGCGCAGTTCCTTGATCGCCTCTTCCTGCTCGGCCACGGTGCGCTCGACCACGATGCGCTCGCGGATCACGTCGGCAATCGCCTTCTTCTGCACTTCGACGGCCTTGTCCTTCTCGATGCGCTGCAGCGTCACTTCCTTCTCGCGGTCGACGATCTCGAGGTCGCGGGCACGCGTGACCTTTTCTTCCTCGATGGCCACCGCACGCTTGCGGTTGTTCTCGGCCACTTCCTTCTCGCGCTGCACGTTCTCCTGCTGCACCGAGACCGATTGCTCGGCCATCAGCCGGGCGGTTTCGGACTTGGTGCGCTCTTCGGACTGGATCTTGGAGGTCTCGGCTTCTTCGCGGGCGCGCACGCTGGCAATTTCGCGCTGCTGGCGCGCGGTGGCATCGGCCTGCTGGCGTTCGAGTTCGAGCATCGCTTCCTGCGTCTCGACGTTCTTCTTCTTGATCTGCATTTCCTCGTTGCGGCGCAGCTCGTTGGTGCGCACGTGCTCGACCGCCGTGAGTTCGGTGATCTTCTTGATGCCCTGCGCATCGAGGATGTTGTTGGCGTCGAGCTCCGAGAGCGGCGTCTGCTCGAGGTAATCGATGGCGGCGTCTTCGAGCACGTAGCCCGAGAGGTCGTTGCCGATCTGGCTGATGATCTGGTCGCGGAAGCCGTCGCGCGCCTGGTACAGGTCGACGAAGTCCATCGACTTGCCGACCGTCTTGAGCGCCTCGGAGAACTTGGCGGAGAACAGCTCCTCGAGCGTCTCGTGGTTGGAAGCGCGCGCGCAGCCGATGCCCTGCGCCACCTTCAGCACGTCGTCGGCGGTCTTGTTGACGCGCACGAAGAACTTCACCTTGATGTCGGCGCGGATGTTGTCGCGGCAGATGAGGCCCTCGTTGCCGGAGCGGTCGATCTCGATGGTCTTGACCGAGATGTCCATCAGTTCGGCCTTGTGGATGATCGGGTAGACCATCCGCCCGGTGAAGGTCACCTCGGGCTCGGCGCGCAGCGTGTTCACGATGAGTGCATGGCCCTGTTCGATCTTTCGATAGAACTTGGCGAACATCGCGAACAGGCCAAGGATGACCACGGCCAGTATGACCACGGCAAAGATGATGGGCTCCATTTTTTCTCCAGATGCTTTAAGAGCGAACGAACAGTGAGGGGGTGCGCGCGGTCAGACGATGTCGTCGTGCGCCGCGATGAGGTAGCGGCCTGCCACCTCGTCGTATTCGAGGATCAGCGCGTGCGATCCGCGCTTGAGCGTGTTGGGCGTGGGTGCCCAGACGCGGATGTTCAGGCTGGCGCCGCGGCGCGCCACTTCGGCGCGGCCGTCCTTCTCGTTCACCACGCCGGTGACGACGCGGCAGGCTTGGCCGACCAGCGCCGCGTTGCTCACCGCCGTGTGGCTCACGAACAGCCCCCGCAGCGGCCGGATGGCGACGGCAGTGACGGGAATGGCAATGGCCGCGCTGGCCACCAGCAGCACGGTGCCGGCCAGCAGCTTGAGCGGCATCGTCGGCACCAGCGGCAGCAGCCACTCGCCGCCGAGGCACGACACCGTCCACGACACCAGCACCAGCAGGCTCACCGCCACCGAGAACGGCACGCCGTTCAGGCCCAGGGCCACGACGTAGCTCGCGAGCTGGCCGATGTCGCTGGTGTCGCCGTCGGCGTGGGTCTGCAGGTCGACGTCGACGCCGCTGTGCTCGATGTCGACCATGCCGAGCACCGCCAGCACCCAATAGATCACCACGACGCCCAGCAGCACCGTGTAGATCGCGGTGGGGTACCCCGTCACCGCAGCCATGAAATTGCCCATTGATCCTCCCGCGTGCGGGTTGTGTTTGTTGTTCTACTTGCGGCCCGGCTTCCCTGCGCCGGCGCCCTTTTTTCCACTGGCAAATGCAATCAGGTCGCGCGTGGCCCTCTCCTTGATGGCCAGGCGGTCGTCGGCGGCGAGCCCGTAGCGCTTCGCCAGAAACTCGTAGTCTGCCGCACTCAGCGAGACCGTGAGGCGCGGGCGCTTCGGTTTCGACGTCGTGGCCAGGCCCAGCACCTGCCGGATCTGGTCGGAGGTCGACACATGCTGCTCGAAGGCCGCCGTGCGCACCGCTTCCAGCACGGCCTCCTCCACATCGAACGCCACCTGGACGGCGCGTATCGCTTCGTCCGAGCCTTGCCAGCGAACCGGCTTGACCCGCATGGTCATTCCGAGGCCGGCCCAGCCGGGTTGGCCTGGCGGGCGCGGATGCGCGCCATCACCTTGCCGGTGCGGTCGGCATCGTTGCCGATGCCCGCGGCGGCCAGCTTCTTCTCGAGCGCGCTGTGGCCCAGCTCGTTTTCGAGCGCCTGGCTGGCGGTCATGCGGTCGGCCAGGTCCTCGTGGCGCTGGCGGATGCGCTCGAGCGACTCGCGCGCATTGGCGAGGCGCGAGCCGCCGCTGCCGATGTTCTCGGAGATCGACTGCGTGGCGCGGTAGACGCTCTCGGTGGTCTTGGCGATGCCGATCTCGCGCTCGTGCTCGCGGATGCGCGCCTCGGCCGACTTGATCAGGTCCTTGAGCCTGGAGACCTGCAGCGAATAGGACGCATGGGCCTTGGCCTGCTCCTCGAGCTCCTGCTCGAGCGTGCCGATCTTGGCGGCGACGTCGAGCGCCAGGCCCTCCTGCGTCTTGTCGAGCGCCTCGAGCGCCAGCCCTTCGTAGCGCGCGACCTCGTTCTTCAGGCGTTCGATCTCGCGGGCCGACTGCATCTCCTTGGCCATCACGCCGGTGAGGTCGCCCTTGGCCTTATCGATGCTGTGCTTGGCGTCGATGATTTCCTGTTCGTAGATGCGCGTGGCATTGCTGTCGACCACGCTCTCGCCGATTTCGCGTGCGCTGCCGCGCAGCAAGGTGACCAGCTTCTTGATGACTGTCATGATGATCTCCGCTTAATTCAGGAATTCGGACAGGGCGTCGAGTGCATCGAGCGCGTTGTCGCTGAGCACGGCCACCTCGCGTGCGATGTCTTCCACGCTCGCATCGCGCCCCAGCGCACCGGTGAGCACGTAGCGGCCGTCGACCCGCCCGAAGGACGACAGCGGCACCGAGGGATTGAGGTCGAGCAGCGATTCGAGCAGCTCGGTGCGCCGCTCGGGCTTCACTTCTTCCTCGGTCCAGAGGTAGCAGATGCAGATGATCTGCATGTCCGAACTCGTGACGAAGATCGGCAGCTCGTCGCGCCCCTCGATGCTCACCTGGACCACGGGCGTGCTGCCCGGGATCGGCTGCAGCTGCACGGGCAGCCCGCCCATCGCCGCGCCGGCCAGCGCATCGAGGCCCTTGAGTTGATCGAGCAGTGATTGCATACCTCTCCTTGTGGTTGGGTACCGTTGGAAGCGAGCGGTGCTTCGATGAGTTCACTATAGATGTGCCGACATAACATGTCAAAGAGATTCTTTTTTGCGCGACCCATGACTTTCGGCACTGGTGCGCTCCCTAGAATCCGCCGATGGCCAGCCCCATCAACCCTGCGCGTGTCGATTTCGTGACGCTGCGGCTCTTCTGTGCCGTGGCCCAGTCCGGCAGCATCACCAAGGGCGCAGAGGCGTGCCATCTCGCGCTGTCGGCGGCGAGCCGGCGGTTGTCGGACTTCGAGGCGGCAACCGGATCGAAGCTGCTCGAACGCAGTTCGCAAGGCATCGCACTTACGCCCGCCGGCCACGTGGCGATGCAGCATGCGATGCGGCTGTTCCAGGGTTTCGAGCAGTTCAGCAACGAGCTCAACGACTATTCGAGCGGCGTGCGCGGCCACGTCAGGCTGTGGGCCAACATGTCGGCGCTGACAGAGTTCTTGCCCACGGCGCTTGCGACCTTCCTCGGGCAGCATCCCGACATCCGCATCGAGGTCGAGGAGCAATTGAGCGGCGACATCGTGCGTGCGCTGGTCGACGGGCTGGCCGACGTCGGCGTGTTCGCGGAGAACACGCCCGCCTACGGGCTCGACGTAGCGCCCTTCCAGACCGACGAACTCGTGGTCTTGTGCGCCCGGCAGCATCCGCTCGCGCGCACCCGCCGCACCGACTTCAAGACCTGCCTCGCGCACGAGTTCGTCGGCCTGAACCGCAGCAGCTCGCTGCTCGAACTGACATCGCGCGCCGCCGAACAGGCCGGCATCCCGATGCGCCTGCGTGTGCAGGTGCGCAGCTTCGATGCGATGTGCCACATGATCGCAGCCAACCTCGGCATCGGCGTGGTGCCGCTCGCGGCCTGCAAGGCGCAGGTCGCCGCACTCGGCCTGAAGGTGGTTCGGCTCAAGGATGCGTGGGCCACGCGCCGCCTGCTGATGGCGACCAAGACGGACACGGCCCTTTCACCTGCAGCACGGCTGTTGGTTCAGCATCTCCTCGGCGGCCGCTGAGAGCCTGCCTACGATCTGTTTGGGGCCACGTTTGGGGGTGCTGTTCAGGGCGCGATCACGCCGACGGGGTACCTTGCTCCGCGAATGTCCCCCGGCGCGGCCTAGGGCCGCAGGCCTCCTCCTTTATTTCGCTGCGCAAGGCACCCCATCGGCGTGATCGCTCAGAGCACTGG